>JBAUOI010000056.1:0-6607 GCA_049579665.1 Methyloceanibacter sp. | reverse complement strand
GCCATAGCCCGCACAGGCCCATGGTGACGAGCGTCGCCTTGACGTAGGTGGCGAAGCCGTTCCGGCTGCCGCCGAGCGGGATGTAGAGATAGTCGCGCAGGAAGCGCGACAGCGTCATATGCCAGCGGCGCCAAAAGTCGCGGATGCTGGTTGCCCGGTAGGGCACGTTGAAATTGTCGGGAAACTGAAAGCCGAGCATCAGCCCGAGGCCGATCGCCATCTCCGAATAGGCGGAGAAATCGAGGAACAGCTGGAAGGTGAAGGCGAGCGCCCCGAGCCACGCATCGCCGAACGCCGGGCTGTGCGTTTCCGCGAAGATCTGATCGGCGATGCCGGCCAGCTTGTCGGCGATGAACACCTTCTTGACGCAGCCGATGACGAAAAAGGCGATGCCGTGGGCGAAGCGCTTGCCGAGGCCTTCGCGGAACGGCGACAGGCTGAATTGCGGGATGATTTCGTTATGACGGATGATCGGGCCGGCGATCAGATGCGGGAAGAGGAAGATGAACAGGCAGAATTTGCGCAACGGGTAATGCGGCCCGTCGCCCCGCCTGAGATCAACCAGATAGGAGATCAGCTCGAAGGTGTAGAAACTGATGCCGAGCGGCAGGATCAAATCCCAGCCTTGCACCGGCACGCCGGCCAAGCCCACCACGGTGCCGGCGAGGAAGGCGAGATATTTGAAGAAGGCGAGCACGGCGAGATTGGTCGCGATGCCGAACACGATCCAGGCCCGCGAGGGAAATCTGAGATAGGCCTCAGCGATCAGCCAGGTCGCGATCGTCTGGCCCACGAGCAGCGGCACGAAGCGCGCGTCCCACCAGGCATAAAACAGCAGCGAGGCGAGGATCAGAATCGCCTCGCGCAACACCGGCCGCTCGGCTGATAGGTAATAGGCGCCGAGCACGGCGGGCAGGAACAGCAGGATGAACACCTGCGACTGGAACAACATGGCGGGAAACGCCCCCTGTTCCTATTTCGGCGCGTTATTTTGGCATGATCGTCTCAGCCAGGCGCTTGGTCATTCGGATATGCGGCAGGGCTCCTCGAACGGCTCACCTTCCGCAAGGTAGCCGTAAGCCGCATAGAAGCCCTCGGCGCCCAGTCTCGCGTTGAGCACCATGAGGTGGAAGCCAGAGGTCCTGGCCCAGCCTTCTGCGTGGACTAGAAGCTGTCTGCCGACGCCACTGCGCTGCCGGTCCGCCGCCACGGCCATCTGCTTGAGCTGGAGCAGCGCCTCGCCGAGCGGCTTTAAGGACACCGAGCCGACCACGCGGCCGAACCACAACGCGCAGAAATGCTGGCGCGTCTCGTCGTCGGCTAGCTCTTCCACGGAGATCGTCAGCCCGAGTGGGCGGCGCAGGATCGTTTCGCGCAGAGCGAGCGCCTGGTGATAGAGATCCGAGCCGAGCGGCGCCTCGAACACCACGATGTCCGGCGGTTCCCCCACGCCTACCCCTTATGGTGCTTTCGTTAGCTGCTCGACCATGGCCCAGATCGCCTTGATCTGCGGGGCGTCCTTGCCGAGATAGTCGAGACTGGTATAGCCCCACCAATCCCAGCAGCCATGCGGGTTGATCGCGCTCGCTTTGACTTGCGGGAACAGCACCACGATCCGGTTGGTGTCGGCGATCTCGGCAAAGCCGCTGGTCTTGACGAAGGTGTCGCCGATAGCCTCGCGCGACTGCTCGCAGCCATGCAGTGCGATATGCACCCGGCACCCCGGCTGATTCGCGCAAGCTTCCGGGACGTAGACCATGCCCTCGTCAGCCAGCCCGTCGCCCGGCTCCGAGACGGCTCCCTGGTCGAACGGGATAAACTTCCCGGACGGCGTTGCCGTCCCCTCTGCCAGCGGGCCATAGATCCAGGCGAGGATGGCTTGGGCCTGGTTGTAGCCGCAATTGCTCACGTAAGGCGTGTCGGAGACGCCGCACGCCACGCCTCCGCCCTGCGCGGTGATCAGGGCATGTCCGCCGTCGCCCTCGATCAGGGTCGTGTTGGCTTCATCGACCCCCACCTCCTTGTAGAAGCGCTTGGCTGCCTGCACCACCGCGAGCTTAACCGTGTCGTCCTTCTTCCCGGAGAAGAGATAGACATTGTCTCCGGCGAGCCCGGCGATCGGGTCGATGGCGCCGTCCTCGGCCAATTCCTTGGCGCGTTCTGCCGACCTTACAGGGTCAGGCTCGCCAAGGGTCGTCTCCATGCACTGATAGAGCGCTTGCGTGCCGTTCTGCGCCACGGCGGTCGGCCAAAACGGGAAGATGCGGCTCGCGTAGCTTTCGGCACAGGCGTAAGGCCCGCCCGCGACGATGCCGGCGCCGACGATGTCCTTCGCGTGGGCGACTTGGATCTGTCCCGCCATATAGGCGCCCGAGGAGAGCCCCGAGACGGAGGTGGCGGCAAGGTCGGCGCCGAGCTTCGGCAGCTCATCCGCCGCGAGCGTCTCGGCCGCGAGCGCGCTCGGGCAGAGCCACGCGGCAAGCGTGAGCGCGGCGATCGCGCGATGAGCGCTCTTCGTCATGCTCCGATCCTCCTTTGCTCTGCTCTATGACAGCGTCGCGCTCTAGCGCGGCGCCCGCGAGCCTCCCGGCGGAAGGGTCTTGGAAACTTTTCCGTGGTCATTCTGCCTCATGAGACCAAAAACCCCTTGCATCGCTCGAACGCGGGTGTAAATAGCGCGTCGTTTAGACTTGAACATCTGCTGGTTGGGGAGGACGCCATGTCCAGTGACGCCCTCTTCCAATTGGGGATGGACTTGGATCATGGTTCAAGCACCGCCCAAACGGAAGAAAAGCTTTCCCGGCGCTTTGCTCCTTCGCGGGAGGAAGAGCGCAAGGACTTTTTTTGTGAGCGCGATGGGATCGCCTACGCGGGCACCCATCTCATCATTGATCTCGTTCGGGCCGAGCGCCTCGACGACCTAGAGCACATCGAGCATACGCTCAGACGATGTGTTGAGGTCGCAGGCGCCACGCTCCTGCACATCCATCTGCACCACTTCACGCCGAATGGTGGGGTGTCGGGGGTCGCGGTTCTCGCCGAGTCGCATATCTCGATCCATAGCTGGCCGGAATATGGCTACGCCGCGCTCGATATCTTCATGTGCGGCCAGACCAATCCGAGAGCGGCCATCGACGTCTTGAAGGAGGCCTTCTCGCCTCGCAAGGTGGTGGTCAAGGAGCAGATGCGCGGTAAGGAAATGAACCGATGGAACGCTGGGTCGAAGAGACGCTCCACCGTGGCTTCCGTGTCCGTCTGAAGGCGGACACCGTCCTTTTCGACAGCGAGACCGAGCATCAGCGACTGATCATCCTAGAGAACGCCGACTTTGGGCGGGTGATGATGCTTGACGGCATCGTCCAGGTCACCACCAAGGACGAGTTCGTCTATCACGAGATGATGAGCCACGTGCCTCTGTTCGCTCATGGAAAGGCGAAGAAGGCGCTGATCGTAGGCGGCGGCGACGGCGGCGTGCTGCGCGAGGTGCTCAAGCATCCCGAGATCGAGCAGGCGACGCTGTGCGAGATCGATCGCGGCGTCATCGATCTCTGCCGCCAGCATTTCCCGGAGGTGTCGGCCGGCGCCTATGACGACCCGCGCAGCCGGATCGTCATCGCCGACGGCACCAAATTCGTGGCCGAGACACCCGAGCGGTTCGACGTGATCATGATCGATTCCACCGATCCCGTAGGCCCGGGCGCCGTGCTGTTCACCCGCGACTTCTATGCCGGCTGCGCCCGCTGCCTCAATGCGGGGGGCCTGCTCGTCACCCAGAACGGGTTGCCTTTCCTCCAGGCCCCGGAGCTCAAGCAGAGCGTGGGCTATTTCCGCGAGCTGTTCGGCGACGCTTTCGCCTATCTCGCCAATACGCCGAGCTATTTCGGCGGTCCCATGTCCTACGGCTGGGCCACCGACAATCCCAAGCTGAGGCATCACAAGCGGCGGAAGATCGAGCGCCGCTACGAGAAAGCCGGAGCCTTCCCCACGCGCTATTGGACGCCCGAGGTCCATGTCGCGGCCTTCGCGCTCCCGACTTATGTCAAGGAGCTGGTGGAGGGCTAAAGCCACGCGAGACTGGGTGGGCACGCTTCTCTTTGCCACCCTACAACCTCTCGAGCTTCGGCAAATCGCCCAACAGAGGGCGGCAATAGGCGTAGAACGCCGCGCTCACATCGTTTGAGCCTGAGATGAACTCCGCCGGCACATGCCGCGTGCGCCGCGCCACGGCGGACAGCTCGGCGCGGGCGCATTCGCTTGCGTAGGCCTCGGGCGCATTGGAGACGCGACGGATGATCACCGAGGCTGAGACATCGCCGCGTGCCGCAAGCTCGGCGGCATAGCGTCCGACCCCGCGCGCTTCTTCCGTGTCGACCGGCGAGGCGTGCGGCCAGCAGCGCTGGATATAGCCGAAGGTGTCGGCGCGCACGCGCGGCGCCTTGCCGCCTTTCGGCGTGAGCCCCGTCTTGACCAGATCGGCAAGCCCGTCGCCGAGCGCGCCCGAGCCCGAGAGCTGCACATTGCCGTGCGCATCGACCTCGCCGGGGCCACGCATCAGCTTAGGGCCGATCTCGGCGCCAGACGCGTCGCGGATGCCTTCGCTGACGGCGATCTGGCAGCGCCCGAGCTTGGCATAGACGGCTTCGACATCGGCAAGGAAGTCGTCGGTTGAGAACGGCACCTCGGGCAGGTAGATCAAATGCGGCGCGGGCCGGTCTTGAGGCGAAGCGCCGTCAGGCGCGGCGCCACGGGCGAGCGCGGACGCGGCGGCGAGAAAGCCCGCGTTCCGCCCCATGATGACGTTGATCTTGATGCCGCCGAGGCTCGCATTGTCGAGCGCATCTCCCATCAACGCAAGGCTGACATAGCGCGCCGCCGACGGGAATCCCGGCGTGTGGTCGTTCTCCAGCAGATCGTTGTCGATCGTCTTCGGCACATGGAAGCAGCGGAGCTCGTAGCCCGCTTCCGCGGCCTTCTCGCTGACGATGCGGCAGGTATCGGCGGAGTCGTTGCCGCCGATATAGAAGAAATAGCGGATGTCGTTGCGACGGCAGCCTTCGAGGATCTTCTCGCAATAGGCCTCGTCCGGCTTGTCGCGGGTCGAGCCGAGCGCGGCGGAGGGCGTGCGCCCGACCGCTTCTAGCTTGGCCTTGTCGATCGCCGTTAGATCGAGCAGGCCCTCTGCGCCCGGCTTCACCAGCCCCCGCACGCCGTGGCGCATGCCGAAGATGCGGCCGACCTTGCCCGAGGCGGCAAGCCCTAAGCGCAATCCTTCGATCACGCCGGCGAGCGACTGATTGATGACCGCGGTCGGCCCGCCTGACTGGCCGATCACCGCATTGCCGGAAAGAAGCTCGGGCACGCTCTCACCCCCTGTTTGTGGCGCGCGAGAATGCCCCGGAGGGTCGCGCTATGGCAAGGCGCCGTTTCTCATCGCGCCATGCGTGGTTAAGCGGTTCCAGCTTTGGCCCATATCCTGTGCGAGGCTCCGTGCCGCCATGAACCGGAGGCTGCGATGTCGTCAAGAACCGAAGCCTGGCCCGAACTGCCTTATGCAACGTGGAAAGAGACCTACGCCACGCTGCATCTCTGGACCCAGATCGTCGGCAAGATCCGCCTCGCCCAGACGCCTTGGCTCAATCACTCCTGGCACGTCGTGCTCTATGTCACACCGCGGGGCTTGACCACGTCCGCCATCCCTTATGGTGATCGCAGCTTCCAGCTCGACTTCGACTTTCTCGACCACGTGCTGCGGGTTTCGACGAGCAATGACGGCAAACAGGCGGTCGGGCTCTATCCGCGCACCGTGGCGGATTTCTATGCGAGCCTCATGCGCTCGCTTTCCGAGCTTGGCATCGATGTCAGCATCCATGAGCTTCCCAATGAGATTCCGGATGCGATCCGGTTCAGCGAGGATCAGCTTCACGCCTCCTACGACCGCGATTACGCCCAGCGCTTCTGGCGCATCCTGCTTCAGTCGGCGCGCGTGCTCGAGCGGTTCCGCACATCGTTCATCGGCAAATGCAGTCCGGTGCATTTTTTCTGGGGAAGCTTCGATCTCGCGGTGACGCGCTTCTCTGGTCGCTCCGCGCCGAAATTCTCCGGCGCCGGCGGGGTGCCGAACATGCCCGAAGCCGTGGTGCTTGACGCCTATTCGCACGAGGACAGCAGCGCCGGGTTCTGGCCGGGAGGCCAGGGGGTCGATTTTCCCGCCTACTATTCTTATGCCTCGCCGGCGCCGGAGGGTTTCGCCTCCGCCGAGGTCCGTCCGGCGCAAGCTGCGTGGAACCCCGGCCTGAACCAGTTCATCCTGCCTTATGACGCCGTTCGCACCGCCGGCGATCCTGAACAGACCCTCATGGAATTTCTTCTCAGTACCTATGAGGCCGCCGCTTCGCTCGGCACGTGGGATCGCGCAGCGCTGGAATGCCCGCTCGGCGTTCCGGACGTACCGCGCAAAGTCGTATGGATTGACGCGCGGCCGGGCAAACGCATCCGATGCCGCGGCGCGTCGAGCGTCCGGCCTATGTCAAAGAGCAGGTCGTAGGGTGGGCAAAGGCATCGGCGCCGTGCCCACCGACATTACTCCGCGTGGGCAACGCTTTGTCGT
>JBAUOI010000055.1:0-3671 GCA_049579665.1 Methyloceanibacter sp. | reverse complement strand
GCGCGAGCTCGCGCTGAACCTCACCAAGATCGGCGCGGTGAAGCGCGACCTGAGCGACCGCGACGGCGCGGTTGCCGCGCTGGAGGAGAGTCTGGCGATCCGCCGTGCGCTGCCGCAGACCGACATCACCAAATGGCAGATCGACGTTGCCGAAAATCTGGAGACGATCGGCGACCTCAAGCTCGCCGCCGGCGACAAGGAGGGCGCGCTCAAGCTCTACGAGGAAATGCTCGGGTTCGACCGCACCATGGTCGCCAGCGATGCGGCCAACGCCCAATGGAAGCGGAACATGTCGATCAGCCTCAACCGGGTCGGCGACAGCAAGCTCGCGCTGGGCGACACGGCAGCCGCTCTGGCCGACTACGAAGAAGGGCTTGCCGTCCGCCGCCAGCTCGCCGCAGTCGAGAAGACGGTGCAGCGGCAGCAGGATGTGGCGCTCAATCTCGAGAAGATCGGCGACCTCAAGCGCGGCGCCGGCGATTTCGACAGCGCGCGCAAGGCCTATGAGGAGATGCTGAGCATTGGCCGCGACGTGGTGGCGATGGATGCGGCCAAGGATCAGTGGAAGCGGAACCTCGCCATCTATTTGAGCAAGATCGGCGAGGCGCGCGCGGCCGCCAAGGACTCTAACGGCGCGCTTGCCGCCTTCGAGGAAGGCGTGGCCATCCGCCAGAAATTGGCCGAGACCGACGCCAACAACATTCCCATGCAGGCTGAAATTGCCACCGCGCAAGAGCGGATCGGCGATCTCAAGCGCGATGGCGGCGACAAGGCCGGCTCGCTCGCCGCCTATGTGGCGAGCATGGATGCACGCCGGCAGATCGGCGACGCCCTGCTGAGCAACGACAGCACCGGCGCGCTCGCCGCTTACGAGCAGGGGCTGGTGCTGGCCCGGCGCTTGGCCGAAACCGACAAAGGCAGCAACTACCAAGCCGACGTCTCGACCATCCTTGAGGGCATCGCCTCGATCAAGTTCAATTCGGGCGACTCGGCCGGCGCGCTCGCCGCCTATGAGGAGAGCCTCGCCATTCGCCGCCGGCTGGCCCAAGCCGAGAAGTCCGGCACCAAATTGCGACAGAACGTCTCCATCACCTTGGAGAAGATCGGCGACCTCAAACTCGCCGCCAAGGACGACGCCGGCGCCAACGCCGTGTACGAAGAGATGCTCGCCAACGACCGCGCGCTCGCCGCCGCCAATCCCGACGTTCCCGACCGGCAGCGCGACGTGTCGCTCAGCCTGGAAAAAATCGCCAAGATGAAACTCGATTCCGGCGACACGGCCGGCGCGCTCGCGCTTTACGAGGAGAGCCTCGGCATTCGCCGCATCCTGTTCGAAGGCGACCGCACCAGCGTGTCGCTCAAGCAGGGACTCTCTTTCGCCATCGAGAAGGTGGGAGATATCAAGCGCGACGCTGGCGACACGGCCGGCGCGCTTGCCGCCTATCAGGAGATGCTCGGGCTCGATCGCGAGGCCGTCGCCGCCAATATCGGCGATACCAAGCGCCAGCGCTGGGTGTCGGTCGATCTCAACAAGATCGCCAGCCTGAAACTCGACTCCGGCGACACCGATGGCGCGCTCGCGGCCGCCGAGGAGAGTCTCAATATCGCTCGCCACATCGCCTTGACCGCGCCCGACAATATCGAATGGCAGCGTGACATCTCGGTCAGCCTGGAGAAGCTCGGCAACATCAAGTCGAGCACCGGCGACAAGCAGGGTGCGCTTCAGGCCTTTGAAGAGATGCTGTCCATCGACCGCCGCGTCGCCGAGGCCGACGCCGCCAATTTGCAGCGCGAGCGCGAGGTCATGTTCAGCCTGAACAAGGTCGGTGACATACGCTACGACTTGAACGACCTGAGCGGAGCGCTGGCCGATTATGACGAGGGGCTCGCCATGGCCCGCAAGTTCGTGGAGAAGGATGCGGCAAACCCCCGCTCCGAGCGCGACGTTGCCTACAGCCTCGATAAGGTCGGCGACGTGAAGCTGAAAGCCGGCGACGCCAAGGGCGCGCTCGCCGCCTTCGAGGAAGGCCTGGGCTTAAGAGAGAAGATCGCCGACGCCAGCAAGGCCAACTACCAATATCAGCGCGACGTGATGTTCTCCCTTAATCGCGTCGGCGATGCCAAGATCGCGCTGGGCGACGTTCCAGGCGGGCTTGCCACCTTCGAGGAGCGGCTCTCGCTGTCGCGCGACCTCGCCGAGCAGCGCAAGGAAAACGCCGAGGCGCAGACCGATCTCGTGGTCGGCCTCTACAAAATCGCGACCGTCGCGGTGGCCGAGCGGAAGGAGGCCGTGATCGACGAGGGCTTGCAGCTCCTGACGCGGCTCGACGCCGACGGCAAATTGAGCGACGACCAGAAGGGCTGGAGCGAATCGTTCCTCACGCTGCGCAACGGCGCGCAGGAGGCCGGCGCGACGACCCGCTAGAAATCGCCGGATTGAGCCGCTTCGGCGTCGGCCACACATCCCGCCATTGCGCCGCTGTCACACCATCTATATATCCCCGCCATAGGAAACGCGGGCCGTTTTGGCCCGCGTTTAGCATTCAGGCCCCCATGCATCTTCGCAACATCGCCATTATCGCCCATGTCGACCATGGCAAGACCACCCTGGTCGACCGCCTGCTACAGCAATCCGGCTCGTTCCGCGACAACCAGCGGGTGGCCGAGCGCGCTATGGATTCCAACGATCTCGAGCGCGAGCGCGGCATCACCATTCTCGCCAAGGTCACCTCGATCCTTTGGCAGGGCACCCGCATCAACATCGTCGACACGCCGGGTCACGCCGATTTCGGCGGCGAGGTCGAGCGCATTCTGAATATGGTCGACGGCGCGCTGGTGCTGGTCGATGCCGCCGAAGGTCCCCTGCCCCAGACTAAGTTCGTCGTGTCCAAGGCGCTGAAGATGGGGCTGAAGCCGATCGTCGTGATCAACAAGGTCGATCGACCCGACGCGCGCCCGGCGGAAGTGGTGAACGAGGTATTCGATCTGTTCGCCGCGCTCGACGCTTCCGACGAGCAGCTCGACTTCCCGATTCTTTACGGCTCAGCCAAAGAGGGCTGGATGGCCGCGAGCGCCGAGGGGCCGAAGAATCTCGGCATGCAGCTGCTGTTCGACCTCGTGCTGAAGCATGTGTCCCCGCCCAAGATCGAGGAGCGTCCGTTCCGCCTGCTCGGCACGATCTTGGAGGCAAATCCCTATCTTGGCCGGATCGTCACCGGCCGCATCACCTCCGGCTCGATCGCGCCGAACCAGGCGGTGAAGGTGCTCGACCATACCGGCAAGCTCGTCGAGCAAGGCCGCGTGTCCAAGGTGCTGGCCTTTCGCGGGCTCGAGCGCGTCGGCCTTGACGAGGCAACCGCCGGCGACATCGTCTCCCTCGCGGGCCTGCCCAATGCCACCGTCGCCGATACCATCTGCGCGCCTGAGGTCGACGCGCCCCTGCGGGCCCAGCCGATCGACCCGCCGACCCTGTCGATGACCTTCCGCGTCAACGACTCGCCGCTTGCCGGCACCGAAGGCACCAAGGTGACGAGCCGCATGATACGCGACCGCCTGTTGCGCGAGGCCGAGGGCAATGTCGCGCTCAGGGTCACCGAATCGGAGGAACGCGATTCGATGGAGGTCGCCGGCCGCGGTGAGCTCCAGCTCGGCATTTTGATCGAGACCATGCG
>JBAUOI010000054.1:0-2953 GCA_049579665.1 Methyloceanibacter sp. | reverse complement strand
ACCATAGGTCACCGCCGTGCGCGGCACCGTGACGAAGTCCTTCGCCCCGCCCGCCAGCACGGCGACATTGGCGAACATGCCGGGCAGAAGCTTGCGGTCTGGATTTGGCACTCTCGCCCGCACCATCAGCATGCGCGCCTCTTGGCTGAGCTTCGCGTCGAACGCCTCGACCTCGCCCTTGAACAGCTGCCCGGAATAAGCGTCGGCGGCGAGCTCGACGCTGCTGCCGATCTGAAACTTGCTGACGGCGGTCTCGGCCACGGGGAAATCGACCCAGATCGGGTCGAGCGCTTGCAGCCAGACCAGCGCCTGGCCCGCGGACACGTATTGGCCCTTCTCCACATGGCGAAGGCCGAGCCTGCCGGCGAACGGCGCCAAGATGGTCTTCTGCGCGATGATCGCCTCGACATGCTGCACCGCTGCCGCGGCGGAATCGCGCTTGGCGATGGTCTGATCCAGCACCGCCTGCGAGACCGCGCCGGTCTTTACCAGCTTCACCTGGCGCTCGTAATCGAGATTGGCCTGGTTGAGCGTCGCCTTGTTGTCGGCGAGATCGGCCTCCTCGACCGATGTGTCGAGCTTGACCAGCTTCTCGCCCTTCTCGACATCCTTGCCGCTGTCGAAATAATAGTCGGTGACCATGCCGCCGAGTTGCGGCGCGACGTCGACGCCTTGAATGGCGACCAGCGTGCCGATGGCGCGCAACCGGTCGATCCAGCTTTCGGTCTTGGCGACCTCGGCTGTCACCGTCGCGGGCGGCGGCACCATCTTCGACATGAAGTCGGCGATCATCTTCGGTTTGAAGACGAGATTGAAATAGCCAACCCCGCCCAGGAACAGGCCGACGATGATTGCAGCAATGAGAAAGCGCTTAATCATGTTGCTGTTGCGTGCAGTTCCCGTGCCAGGGTGAATCCCTCGGACCCTAGTCATGGGACAAGGCTAAATTGCGCCCCACCTGGCGCCGGCGACAAGGGCATAGCAGCCTGTTTGCCCTTTGCAAACCGGCTCGGACGCCACCTTTGAGCCGCGAGCTTATGCTTAAGATTCGCGGCCGAATTTGGACCCTCCAGGCCCGTTATGAGAGGAGAGCAAAGCATTGCGACAGGTCACGCGCGCCCTTTGTTTGATCTTTGCCGTTTTAACCCTCCTCGCGCCGAACGCTGGCCGCACCGAGGCAGGAGCGCCGCCGGAAGCGGCGCCTGAGGAGCCCTTCGGCATCGCGCTCGAAGGCTTCCCCTATCCTTATCCGGTCCACATGTTTCCGATCGTGCATGCGGGCGAGACGCTGCGCATGGCCTATATGGATGTCGAGCCCAAGGGCGAGCCGAATGGGCGCACCGTCCTCCTGCTGCATGGGCGGAACTTTCCCTCGCGCTATTGGCAGAGCCTGATCGAGACGCTCGCCGCCTCAGGCTATCGCGTCGTTGCGCCCGACCAGATCGGCTTCAACAAATCCTCGAAGCCCGCTTTCGACCTGCATTTCGATCAGCTCGCCCGCAACACCTCGGCGCTGCTCGACGAGCTCAAGATCGAGAAGGTCTCGGTCGTCGGCCATTCGATGGGCGGCATGCTGTCGGTGCGTTTCACCCGCATGTATCCGGAACGTGTCGAGCGCATCGTGCTCGATGCGCCGATCGGGCTCGAGGACTACCGCCTTTACGTGCCGCAAATTCCGTCCGAACGGCTGCTGGAGATCGAAGATAAGGTCACGCCAGAAAGCTATCTCAATCAGCTCATCAAGATCTACGCGCTCACCGCGTCCCCGGAAACGCTTGCGCCGTACGTGGCGGCGCGTACCCGCATCAAGGGGAGCGCCGAATATCCGCGCTGGCTTCGCACCTTCGTCAATTCCGCCGAGATGATCTGGCGCGAGCCCGTGGTGCAGGAGATTCCGCTGCTTACCCAGAGCGTGCTGTTCGTCATGGGCGAGAACGACCATCTCGCGCCCGGCCACGACTTCGCCCCCGAAGAGTTGCGCGGCAAGATGGGACAGAACGCGGCGCTCGCCCAGGCGCTCGCCGGCAAGATGCCGCACGCACGCGTGGAGGTGTTCGAAGGCATCGGCCATCTGCCGCATCTCGAAGCGCCGGAGCGTTTCAACGAGCTCGTGCTGCGCTTCTTGAATGAAGCCGAATGACGGGTCGTGCTATAGGAAACGCATGACCATCACCCTTTACGACATGCCGGAGTCGCCGCACGCGCGCAAAGTCCGGCTGCTCGCCGCCGAACTCGGCATTCCACTCAATTGCGTGCGCTGCGACCCGCGCACCGGGGAAACCCGCTCGCCCGATTATCTCGCCAAGAATCCCAACGGCAAGGTGCCGACCCTCGTTGAGGATGACTTCGTGCTCTGGGAATCGCCGGCGATCCTCAAATATCTCGCCACCAAGCATCCAGAGCGTAAGCTTGCCGGCAGCGATGCAAAGCAGGCCGCTCGGATCGATCAGTGGCTGTTCTGGTGGGGCTGCGGTGCCGAGGCGGCAATCGATGCGCTGGCTTGGGAGTTGCTCATCAAGCCCAAGGTGCTCAACCAACCCGGCAACGATCCCGGCATCATCGCCGACGCGTACGCGCGAATTAATCGCTTCCTCCCGGTGCTCGACAAGCAGCTCGCGGATCGCGAGTTCATTATTGGCCCGTTGTCGATCGCCGACTTCGCCATCGGCCCGCGCTTCGACCGCGCGCCGGAACTGCTCAAATTCGACGTCGCGCCTTATCGGAATATCGGCGCATGGCTAACGCGGCTGCGCGCCAAGCCCTATTGGGGTACCGCCTAGCAGCCCTTCTTCGCCTCGGCCTTCTTGACCGCACTCACATTGTGGCGCTCGGCGGCGTTGAGCGGCACGTCGGCCGCGTCGTCATATTTGCAGCCGGCTTTGCCTTGATGGCTTTCGGCGTATGGAAGCAATAGCCGTTCTCCTTGTAGATCCAGTTGCGCACTTCCCACAGC
>JBAUOI010000053.1:0-3630 GCA_049579665.1 Methyloceanibacter sp. | reverse complement strand
TAGCGGACTTCACCGGGACGCGCATTTGTCCGCTTCAAAGGCGCGGCACATAATGCGCTGAGCTGCTGTCAGGCTTGATGGACGACGAGCAAGCGTTAACGGCTATTTCGAAGAGTATCCGGCCATTCGCAATCGAGCCGTTCCTCAATTCTTGGTTTTGGCAGCGCGAAGGGCGACTTGCGCAAAAATCCCATTGTCTTGCTTGCCATCTTCTTGGAACCAGACACAGCGAAGAGTTCCATCACTTTGCACTGACACTACGGTCATCTTCGGTCCACCAGAGTTCAGTTGAACCACGTCACCTGGCTTGAAGCTTGTGTCCATTTGCATGCTTTCCTCGCAGGGGATTTGCATTTTTTCCGTGGTGGATTGACGAGCGCACGGCGCCGCCGGTCATCGTTTAGGACGAACCCACCCGCTCGGTATCGGTGACCAGAGCGCTAGTCACAGCACTAACCGTTGGCTCGCCCGCGCGCGGAATGCTGTTGTTGGGCTGCGATCGGAATTTCGTTCCTCGCCGCACGCAAGTAGCGCTTGAAAATGCGAAGAAGCGAATTGCTAGGTGCTATCTTGCAGGTCTTCAAAAAGTCGAAGACTGCGGCAAGGGCTTGCGCTTCCGCCTTTGCATCGATCGCTTCTCGCAGTTCCTCATTTTCAGAAAGTTCTGCGTGGCGCGACTCTTCGACCGAGCCCAGTTTGGCCTTCAAGATTCGCAGAGCTTCCAGTCTGTGCATCACAGCCACCACGCACCCGCCCCACAGGCAACACTTTACTACCTTACTGAAAGTCGCGGGCTAGCCAGGATGTTTGCTGCTGTAATAGGCCTTCGCCTTTGCCATGTTGCCCTTAGGGTCTTTCATAAACTCGGTCTTGGCCTGCTCGTTTCCGAAGCAGTAAGTGTCGCCGTCAATGAGCTGGTTGACCGAACAGTCCGTCTTGATGTCCTTGCCCATAGCAAGGCCCTGCGTGCACATGTTGTCGAACTTGCCGTTCACAGCCAGAGCCGCTGTGGTTAGACCGAGCAATAGAGCGCCTGCAAAGGCGGACGTGATGTAACCTCTAGTCATTGTCTGATCTCCTTGGGTGGGGCTTTGGGGGTCTTGCCCCGTTCTTTAATAGTAGCACTCGGGAACGGCCCTTTTTATGTGACCCTATCACTTAGCCGTGATGCGGCCGTTTACGCTGTTCAACTTGACCGGCGGATTTTGCAGCGCTTGATATTCCGGGAGGCCGCGCCCCCCGCTGACCGTGCAGGCTAGGAAGGACCCCTCATAGGTCATACCCGCCGCAGTGCGTGAGTGCTTCGTTGAAGCGGGATATGAACGTGCGAACTTCGTTTTGGTCGGGGCTTGGCAGCGGTTCTGTGGGGCTCTGACCTTTGGACAGAGAAGTGGCCACCGTTTTTTCCCAAGTGCCGAGTTTGTCCCAAATGCACTTGCAGAGTTTCTCAACCTGCTCGTCCGTGGGGTCGGATTTCTCCCTAAGCGTGAACTCTGGGAGCGTTTGATGCTGGCAGCGAAAGTTGCGGGGTTCTGCGCTTGCCGTGCCGCAGGGCACTACAGCAAGTCCCGCGGTGGCCCACACGACTATTTTGAGAGCGTCCATGTAAAAGATATTAGCACGCCCGTTGCCCCGGTCAGGGTCACCATCGGGCAACCAAGCGTCTTCTCGAGAGCGTCCATCAACTCGTCCTGTGTCTCAACGGGGAGATACAGGCCGCCATTCCGTTCTGCGAGGCATTTCGCTTCGAGGGCACTTTGCTCCCCCATCCAAGTGTAGCCTTTAACGCGCAAGCTGATGATGTGGATGGTGAGCTTCGCCGCCTCGGCGCTCAGCTGCTCGCCAAGATTACAAGGCGAACCACCGCAGGTCTCTTCTCCGTCAGTCAAAACCACGATCAAGCCAGGCTGCACGCGAAAGTCCAGCACCTTTGCCGCCTGCGACACCGCCTCGGTCAGCGGTGTTTTCCCGGCAGGTGTTAGGGCATAAACCGCTGCCATGATGCGCCCAGCTGCATGCTCGGTCGGCGGAAGATCGAGATGTACGTTGCATTGGTTCCAAACGCCCGGACCGTATGTGATCAGTCCGACCCGGCGTGACCGCGTGACCTTTGGCAGGATCTTGGCCAGGGTGGAGCGCACCTTGTCGATACGGCTCACCACGCCGGCAGTTTCGCTGCCATATCCCCAGCCATTGCCGGACATCGATCCCGAGGCATCAAACACGATCATAGCGTCTTCGGTGCAGGGAGAGTGCTTCTCCTGGCCTGTGGTAGCGCGCCCGCCAAAAGCCGGCACGGCAGCCGCAGCCAAGGCAATCGCCGCGACACTCCAGGAAAGGGTGGAAAGATGCATCGGCGAGATTTTGCCTATCTCCTCAATGTCCGCTTAGGGTCACTGGCGGAAGTAGAGGCGCGTCCGCGATGCGTCCGCTCTTCCCCCAACAGCAGACATCACTCGGCTTGGTCGGCATGTCCGATTAGTGCCAGAAGCGGACATCACCGAGGGCACGCTGTCATTTTAGCGGCTGCGACTCGGGGAACTTCCAAGCCGAATCATTCCCGGAAGGGAGCAAGAATGTTCGCCATCCTGCCGCGCTATCTCTCTATCCAGAGGGACCCAGAGTTCTTTTCCGCATATCATCATTAGGACCATGTGAGCCGGCAATTGTCCTCCAGGAGGGTCTTCGCTGACCGAGCCTCAATCGTTATCAAGGCGCCCAGATGGGGCGATGCCAGCGGTAGTCGGGGTGCCGCCCGCT
Organism: Methyloceanibacter sp.; assembly: GCA_049579665.1. Classification (GTDB taxonomy): domain Bacteria; phylum Pseudomonadota; class Alphaproteobacteria; order Rhizobiales; family Methyloligellaceae; genus Methyloceanibacter. Next base: position 870 of record JBAUOI010000053.1, on the reverse strand, counting down.
TGTGGGATTTTCCCATTGGCTAACGTCAACGCCGATTAGCTCGTGAGCGACCATGCCGGGGACTCTGCTTGACACAAGTAAATTAGACATCCTTCGGGACGCTCTACGTGAGCATGTCAGCGCTCTCACCGTCGACATTGGTCCTCGCACGCCCTCGACTCCCGACAGTCTAGTGCGGGCCGCCAATTACATTCATTCGGTCTTTGCGGACGCTGGTCTCACTGTAAGTGAACAGGATTATGACTACTATGACCAGCGCGTGACGAATTTGCTTGGCACGGTTCCGGCGACCGCGGGGGCTTCTGCCTATTACGTTGTCGGTGCTCACTACGACACTGTCCCGAGCACGCCGGGCGCAGATGACAATGCCAGTGCGGTCGCGGTCCTGCTGGAGCTAGCCCGAAGCCTGCGGCAAGCCAGACTGAAAGCGCCTGTTCTCTTCGCGGCCTTCACACTTGAGGAACCGCCAGCCCATTTTACGGGTCATCAGGGCAGCCGGATCTTTGTTCGTAACTGCCGGAGCAGCGGTGACCGCGTCCTCGGGGCGATTATCTTAGAGATGGTCGGCTATACGGCACCGCGCCAGCATTATCCGTTTCTCCCCCGTTGGCCCGGCTATCCTGGCCAAGGCAATTTCATCGGCATTATCGGAAACTGGCGCTCGCTCCGCTTCGGACGTTCTGTTCTGGGGGGCTTCCGCAAGAACACCAATCTAGCAGTCGAATCGCTTTTCCTTCCCTTCGATGGATGGATCTTGCCGGACACGCGCCTCAGTGACCACGCCTCGTTCTGGGACGCAGGTTTGCCAGCGCTGATGGTCACGGACACCGCCTTCTTCCGGAATCCGAACTACCACCTTCCCAGCGACAC
>JBAUOI010000052.1:0-2009 GCA_049579665.1 Methyloceanibacter sp. | reverse complement strand
GCCAGGATATCGGCGGCGACGCCGCTCCAATGGGCCGGAACCTGGAATCGCTCGAGCGAAAATACCACCGAGCCGTCCGGGTTACGGATCTCGCTCGCGCTTTCCCGGAAGGGGATGGCGTCATAGGGCGACTTGCCCGCCTCGGTGAATTTCCGTTCAATCCGCATGTTGCTCCCACCCCCTAGGAATATGTCCCCGCGCGCGTCCCTCACGCGCAACGGACGAAGCTGAGGCGATTCGCCTCGACCATCAACATGTATGCACGCAAACCCTAACTTACCACTAAACCCTGTGGGAGACCACGAGAAGTGGCGGTGGGGAAGTCAGTGGATGATATGTGGAAAGACGGTGGATGAAAGGCAAGCGGGAACCTCTTAAGGAGCCCTTCGCGGGGGTTTTTGACGGTCTGTTTACGAGCCGTTCACTACGCTCTTTCCGATAGTGGATGTCGGGTCGACCAGCGGCCCCAGGGTTCGTAGTTCCATGCTCTACCATCGCGCTTATGGCCGTGACCTCGACACGCTCGTCGTCGCCGTCATCGACAATCGGAAGGCCATGTTGGCGCTGATGCGGGGCATGCTGGCCGCCATCGGCATCGGGCGCATCGAGACTCATGAAAACCCGATCGATGCCTTCGATGCGATGAGCAGGGCGGTCCCCGACCTCGTCATTGCCGCCTCGTCGATGCAGCCTTTGACCGGGGCGGCTCTGGTCAGGGCCATGCGTCATGCGCTCTCCGGACCGCTCTCGCTGGTGCCCGCCATGATCATGAGCGCGCGCGCCAAGCCCGCGCTGGTCGAGGAGTCGCTCAGGGCAGGCGCGCACCAGGTCCTCGTGCTGCCGATCTCTGCGAGCACGCTCTATCGCCGGCTCGACTGGCTGATCAACGACGACCGGCCCTTTGAGCTCAAGGGCGAGCATTATGTCGTCGCGGGGCTCGAGGAACGTCTTTCGCTCAGCGTGCAGCGGCCGGTTTATGTCCCTGAGCAGCCCGGTCTCCCGCTTCCGCCTTCGCCCGACGAAGACGTTGCTCCGACATTCGAAATCGCCAGAAAGTCGCGCGTAGCGCCGAACTAGGCGCGCGCTGGACAGGGGAGCCCCTTCGGCCCATAGTCCGCCCCGCAAAGCAATAAGCGCCGAACACGCGAAACAATGGGCATTTTCACCGAGCTGTTTGCCTGGTGGACGGGCAATACCATCGGCACGCGCCTCTATACCTGGCGTAAGGGCGAGCGCGTGGGCGAGGACGGGCTCGGCAACCTCTATTATCAGGAGCGCGACGGCAAACGCCGCTGGGTGATCTATCGGAGCCTCGCCGAGCCGTCGCAGATTCCGCCCGCCTGGCATGCCTGGCTGCATCACACCGTCGACGTGCCGCCGACGCTTGAAGACTATCAGCCTCACCCTTGGGAGAAGGCGCATCGCCCCAATCTCACCGGCACCTACGAGGCCTATCGTCCGCCGGGCTCGACGCTGCGCGCGGGCGCCACGAAGCCGCCTCTCGACTACGAGCCGTGGCAGCCGAAATGAACCGGGACACGCTGATCGACACCGCACCGCCGAAAGCCGTGCAGCGCTGGTCTGCTTCCGACTACGCGCGGAACGGCCGCTTCGTGCAGGAGCTGGCCGGGCCCATCTTCGGCATGCTCAGGTCGAAGCCCGGCGAGCGGATTCTCGATCTTGGCTGTGGCGACGGCGCGCTGACCGCCGAGATCAAGGCTTCGGGCGCCGATGTGCTCGGCGTCGATCTCAGTGACGAGCTGCTGGCCGTCGCGCGGATGAAGGGCCTCAATGTCCGCAAAGTGGACGGCCACGCGCTCGACTTCGTCTCCGAGTTCGATGCAGTGTTCTCCAATGCGGCGCTGCATTGGATGCGGAAGCCGCAGCTGGTGATCGCCGGCGTGCATCGGGCGCTGCGCGCGCGGGGCCGCTTCGTCGGCGAGCTTGGCGGCCATGGCAATGTCGCAGCCATCGCCACGGCGATGCGCGCAGTCGGCGCGTTGCGCAAC
>JBAUOI010000051.1:0-23817 GCA_049579665.1 Methyloceanibacter sp. | reverse complement strand
CAATGTGAGCTACCGCAAGGAGAAGGACGTCGTTGAGATCGAACCCTCGACGCTTCGTTGGGGCGCGAGCAGCGCGACCTTCAGGGGCGAGTTTCGCCCCGTGCGTCAGGGCGGCGGCGCGCCTTCCGCTTGGAACTTCAGCCTGAGGGCTAATCCTGCCGTTCTGGCCGTCGAGGAATTCGGGCTTGCTCCGATGAAAATCGACGAGTGGCAGGTTGCAGGCAGCATCCAGCCGCGAGACGGCCGCGTGACGATTTCGCGCTTCGTCATCCGCTCAGGGACCGCCTCGATCGAGCTTGCCGGCAGCGTGGTCGATACGCCGGGCGCCGAGGAAGTCCGCTTGGCGGGCGTGATCAGCCCGATGTCGGTCGATGTACTGAAGCGGCTGTGGCCGAAATTCCTCGCCGGCAAGGCGCGTGCCTGGGTGCTCGAGCGGGTTGCGGGCGGAGAGGTTCAGGGCGGCAAGTTTGCCGTCAATCTCGGTCCCGCCGACATCGCCAAGCTCGCCGCAGGTGGGGAGCTTCCCGCCGAGACGGTCAATGTCGAGCTCAATCTCAGCGGCATGAGTATCGTCTACGTCGCGGGGCTGCCGCCGGTGCTGACCAAACAGGCCAAGTTGACCGTGAGCGGCATGACGTTTGCTGTCGATATCCCCGAGGGCAAGATCGTCGTCCCATCGGGGGGCGAAATCGCGCTTAGCCAAGGGCGCTTTTTCATTCCCGATCTCCGCGTCGACCCCCAGCAAGGCGAGATCACATACTCGGCGGCAGGCGCCACGCCCACGGTGCTTGAGCTGCTCGACCACGAGCCGCTCGGCTATTTGCGAGCGGTCGGCATGAAGCCGGATTTCTTGGGCGGCACGGCGGAAGGGAGCTTCACGCTCAACCTGCCGCTGCTCTCAAATCTCGAGTTCAATCAGATCAAGCTCAAGGGTGCGGCGCGGCTCAACGACGCCATCGCCTCGAACCTCGTCGGCGACGCGGAGGTGACGGGAGGCACGCTCGACGTGAACGTCACGGAGCAGGCGGTCGAAGCCAAAGGCGCAATCAACATCAAAGGAATCCCGGCCGAACTCGCGTGGCAGCGCATCTTCTATACGCCGGACGACCGCCAGCCGCCGATCAAAGTAACTGCCCGCCTCGATGCCGAGATGCGCGAGAAGCTCGGGTTCAAGGTCAATCATCTGATCCACGGACCGACGCCGATCACACTCGAGATCGCGCGCCTTGGCGAGGGAGCGCGGTCCGGCATGCGGGTGCAGGCCGACCTCACCGACGCACAGCTCCTGTTCAACGGATTGGGCTGGACCAAGCCTCCCGGCCGCGCCGCGACGCTCATGCTGGATGTCGTGCCTAAGCCAGACGGCGCAACCGATCTCGCGAACTTGAGAATCGTCGGCGACGACATCAACATTCAGGGCGGCGTCGCGCTCGATGCCGCGCAGCGCCTCAAGGAGTTCTACTTCTCCGATTTCTCGGTCAACAACCTGACCCATATCGAGCTTACCGCCACGGTGCGCGACGACCAGGTGCTCGAGATCAGGGCGGAAGGGCCGAGCTTCGACGGCAAACAATTCTTCCAGTCGCTGTTCTCCGCCGGCCAGCTCGATGCTTCGGCCGAGCCCGCCGATCCGTTCGGCGTCGATTTGACGGCCGAGATCGCCACCGTCACGGGTTTCTACGACACGACCATTAAGGATGTGAACGTGACGATGAAGAAGCGCAACGGCCGCCTCGTTGCGCTCGATGCCAAGGGCGAGCTGAACGGCAGGGCCCCGGTCGCGGTGCATCTGGCGCAGAGCGGCGGCGCGCGGCTAATCAATGCCGAGGCGCGCGATGCGGGCGATGCGTTCCGCGTCATCGGTTTCTATCCGAGCGTCAAGGGCGGCGAAGCCTCGCTGGAGGTCAATCTCGATGCCGGCGGTGTCGACAACAAGAGCGGCACGCTATGGGCGCGCCAATTCACCGTACTCGGCGATTCGGTGGTGAACGATGTGCTCACCGATCCGGACTCCGCCGCCGTGCTCGGCGACCGCAAGCAGCAGGTCACGCGCCAGCAGATTTTCTTCAATCAATTGCGCGCGCCATTCTCGGTCGGCGCCGGCAAGTTCCGGCTCAAGGATGCCTACATGAACGGTCCCATGCTGGGCGCCACCTTGCGCGGCATGGTCGACTTCAAGGCGCAGACGGTCGATCTGGGCGGCACCTATGTGCCGCTTTACGGGTTGAACTCGGCGCTCGGCTCGATCCCCATTCTCGGCAAGGTGTTGGTCGGACGCCAGGGCGAAGGCGTGGTCGGCATAACCTTCGCCATCAAGGGCAAGCTCGACGAGCCCAGCGTGCTGGTCAATCCCATGTCGGTGATGACGCCCGGCATCTTCAGGCAGATCTTTGAGTTCACCGGCTCGGTGCCCGACCAGAACGCCCCGCCGCCGCCGTCCTCCTTCATGGAGCCGGGCGCGCATTATTCGGGGGTCGACCCGCAATAGGGTTTTGCGCCTATACCGGCCGGATCAGGGCGTGCCGCTTCTTGCCGAGCGAGAGCTTGATCACGCCGCCCTGAGTGAGATCGGAGAGCGATAGAAGCCGCCGCTCGTCCGACACCGCCTCATCGTTCACCTTAAGCCCGCCGCCTTTGATCTGACGCCTGGCCTCGCCGGTCGAATTCACGAAGCCGGCAAGCAGGCTCGCATTCAACACGCCGAGACCTTTCTCCAGATCGGCGCGCGGCACCTCGATGGTCGGCAGGCTCGCCGCGATCAGCCCTTCTTCGAAGGTCGTTCGCGCCGTCTCGGCCGCGCGGTCGGCGGCGTCGCGCCCATGCACCAGCGCGGTCGCCTCGGTGGCGAGGATTTTCTTCGCCTCGTTCAGCTCGGCGCCTTTCAGCTTGGCGAGAGTGGAGATCTCCTTCAGTGGCAGCTCGGTGAACAGCTTGAGGAAACGCTCGACGTCGGCGTCCTCGCTGTTCCGCCAATATTGCCAATAGTCGTAAGGCGAGCACATGTCGGGATTGAGCCAGACGGCGCCGGCGGCGGTCTTTCCCATCTTGGCGCCTGACGCGGTGGTGAGCAGAGGGGAGGTGACACCGAACAGCTCGCTACCGTCGGTGCGGCGGCCAAGCTCGATGCCGCTGACGATATTGCCCCATTGGTCCGATCCGCCCATCTGCAAGCGGCAGCCATAGCGGCGGTAAAGCTCGACGAAGTCGTAGGCCTGCAACACCATGTAGTTGAACTCGATGAAGCTCAAAGGTTGCTCGCGCTCGAGCCTGAGCTTGACCGAGTCGTAGGTCAGCATGCGGTTGACGCTGAAATGCCGGCCGTAGTCGCGCAGGAAATCAATGTAGTTCAGCGTGTCAAGCCAATCGGCGTTGTTGACCATCACCGCGCCGCTCGCGCCGTCGCCGAAGCTGAGGAACTTCGTGAACACGCGCTCGATGCCGGCGATATTCGAGGCGATCTCGACATCGCTCAGCAGTTTGCGCGCCTCGTCCTTGCCGGAAGGGTCGCCGACCTTGGTGGTGCCGCCGCCGATCAGGACGATCGGGCGGTGGCCGGCCTGCTGCAGCTTGCGCAGCATCATGATGCTGACGAGATTGCCGAGATGCAGCGACGGGGCCGTGCAGTCGAAGCCGATATAGCCGGTGAGCCCCTCGCTCCGCGCGAGCCGGTGCAGTCCCGCCTCGTCCGTCGCCTGATGGACATAGCCGCGGGCCTCTAGCTCGTGCAGGAAGTCCGATTTCGCGGTGCTCATAGGCTGGGCCGGTTGTCGCCTTCCCTAAGCAGCGGACTCTTTGCGTTTCTTGCCCTTGCCGAGGCGCTTGTCGAGATAGGCATCGACCACCTCCATGAGTCCGTCCATGCGGCCCTCGAAGAAATGGTTGGCGTCCGGCACGGTCGAATGGTCGATGACGATGCCCTTCTGTGTCTTCAACCGGTCGACCAGGCCGCGCACGGATTCCGTTGGCACGACTCGATCCTTCGCCCCGTTGACCATGAGCCCCGACGAGGGGCAGGGGGCGAGGAAGGTGAAGTCGTAGAGATTGGCAGGCGGCGCCACCGAGATGAAGCCTTCGATCTCCGGACGCCGCATCAGCAGCTGCATGGCGATCCAGGCTCCGAACGAGACGCCGGCGATCCAGCAGGTCTGGGCATCGGCATTATAGGCTTGCAACCAGTCGAGCGCGGTGGCGGCGTCGGCGAGCTCGCCGGGCCCGTTGTCGAACAAGCCCTCGCTCCGCCCCACGCCGCGGAAGTTGAAGCGCAACACCGAGAAGCCACGCTTCTGGAAGGCGTAATACAGGTGATACACCACCTGGTTGTTCATCGTTCCGCCGAATTGCGGGTGGGGGTGAAGGATGAGCGCCACGGGAGCGTTGGGTCCACGCTCATGATGGTAGCGGGCCTCGATCCTTCCTGCGGGACCGCTGATATTCACTTCAGGCATGTATGACTGGCCTCGACACGTTTACGTAAGGGTCCCAGCGCCTTAAGGGCATCGCGCAGGGGTGAGGGGGAAACGCGGAACCGCCGCCGCAAAACTTGACTCTGCCGCTCCGGAATTCTACAAGTTAAGATTAGAATTGTTCCAAACAAGGCCGCTCCGGAACAGCTGGGCATTTTGGGGCGGCTCGGGCCGCGCTTCATAGCACGCGCGACGGGGGCTCGTGCAAGCGTTAACCGGCGGGGATTGGCCCCGCGAGCTTCGGCAGAGCATGAACCAGCGTTCCTATCTCGACTATAACGCCACCGCTCCGCTTCGCGAGGAAGTCCGCGAGGCCGTTGCCGCGGCACTGTCGCTCTACGGCAATCCGTCTTCCGTGCATGCGGAGGGAAGGGCGTCGCGCGCGGCGATCGAGGCGGCGCGCGTGAAAGTGGCGGCTCTGGTCGGCGCGCGGCCCGAGGACGTGATCTTCACCAGCGGCGGCACTGAGGCGAACGCGCTCGCGCTCGCGGCGCAAGGGGGCCACGCCTGGCATTGCTATATGTCGGCAGTGGAGCATCCTTCGGTGCTTGCCGGGGGGCGGTTCTATCGCGAAACGACGACGGCGATCCCCGTCACGCCGGACGGCGTCATCGACCTCGAAATCCTTGCGAAAGAGCTTGAGAAACACCATTTAGGGGGTTGGAGGCCGTTCGTTTCCTTGATGGCCGCCAACAATGAAACCGGCGCGGTTCAGCCGGTCGCGGAAACTTCAAAGATCGTCCACGAAGCCGGCGGGCTTTTCCATACCGACGCGGTTCAGGCGGCGGGACGGATCAGGCTCGACATGGCGGCGCTCGGCGCCGACATGCTGAGCCTGTCGGCGCACAAGATCGGCGGCCCGAAGGGCGTCGGCGCTCTCGTGCTCGGCAACGGCGTCCCGGTCGAGCCGCTCATCAAGGGTGGGGGCCAGGAGCGGCGACGACGCGCCGGCACCGAGAACGTCGCCGGAATTGTCGGCTTTGGCATCGCCGCCGAGCTTGCCGCTGCGGACCTCGGCAATGCAGGAGCGATGGCGAAGCTGCGAGGCGAGCTGGAGCAGGGTGCCTTGGCGATCGCGTCTGATGCCGTCGTGCTTTCGGCGGCCGTCGAGCGGTTGCCGAACACGAGTTGCATCGCCGTGCCGGGCGCCAAGGCCGAGACTTTGGTGATCGGGCTCGATCTTGCGGGTGTCGCGGTGAGCTCGGGCGCGGCCTGCTCCTCCGGCAAGGTCGAGGCCTCGCATGTGTTGCGCGCCATGGGCTTGGGCGAAGAGCTTGCCCAAGGCGCGATCCGCGTAAGCCTTGGTTTTGCGACCAAGCGTGACGATATCGAAAGATTCTTGAGGGCCTTTAAGGAGCTGATCAAGCGGCTGAGGCCCAGGGTGGCGGCGTAAGGCCGCGGGAGCATGATCCGGAAAAGTGGGAACAGGTTTTCCGACAAGGTCATGCTCAAATGAGATTGAGGAATTGGAGTAGAGCCATGCCTGCTGTGCAAGAGACCGTCGCTCGCGTCAAAGAGATCGACGTCGACAAGTACAAATACGGCTTCACCACCGATATCGAGTCGGTGCGGGCTCCCAAGGGCCTGAACGAGGAGACCGTCCGCTTCATCTCGGCCAAGAAGGGCGAGCCTGACTGGCTGCTCGAGTGGCGCCTCGAAGCCTATCGCCGATGGCTCACCATGCAGGAGCCGACTTGGGCGAACGTGGTTCACCCCAAGATCGATTTCCAGGACCTCTATTACTACTCGGCGCCGAAGAGCACCGAGGGGCCCAAGAGCCTCGCTGATGTCGATCCCGAGCTGCTCAAGACCTACGCCAAGCTCGGCATCCCGCTTTCGGAGCAGAAGGTCCTTGCCGGCGTCAAGGGCGCGCGCGTCGAAGGTCCGCGCGTCGCGGTCGATGCCGTGTTCGATTCCGTATCGGTGGTCACCACCTTCAAGGAGGAGCTGGCCAAGGCCGGCGTAATCTTTTGCTCGGTCTCCGAAGCGGTGAAGACCCATCCCGAGCTGGTCCGCAAATATCTCGGCTCGGTGGTGCCGATCACCGACAATTTCTACGCCACGCTCAATTCGGCGGTGTTCTCCGACGGCTCGTTCGTCTACGTGCCGCCGGGCGTGCGCTGCCCGATGGAGCTCTCCACCTATTTCCGCATCAACGCGGAGAGCACCGGCCAGTTCGAGCGCACGCTGATCATCGCCGACAAGGGCTCTTACGTCAGCTATCTCGAAGGCTGCACCGCGCCGATGCGCGATGAGAACCAGCTGCACGCCGCCGTGGTCGAGCTGGTCGCGCTCGACGACGCCGAGATCAAATATTCAACGGTGCAGAACTGGTACCCCGGTGATAAGCACGGCAAGGGCGGCATCTATAATTTCGTCACCAAGCGTGGCGATTGCCGCGGGTCGCGTTCCAAGATCTCCTGGACGCAGGTCGAGACCGGCTCGGCCATCACCTGGAAATATCCAAGCTGCATCCTGCGCGGCGACGGCTCACGCGGCGAGTTCTACTCGATAGCCATCTCCAACGGCTATCAGCAGGTCGATTCGGGCACGAAGATGATTCATCTCGGCAAGGACACGTCGAGCCGCATCATCTCCAAGGGCATTGCCGCCGGCCATTCCAACAACACCTATCGCGGGCTCGTCTCGGCGCATCGCCGGGCGACCAACGCGCGCAACTTCACCAATTGCGACTCACTGCTGATCGGCGACAAGTGCGGCGCGCATACCGTGCCCTATATCGAGGCGAAGAACGCGTCCGCCACGTTCGAGCACGAGGCGACCACCTCGAAGATTTCCGACGATCAGCTGTTCTATTGCCTCTCCCGCGGGCTCTCGGGCGAGGAGGCGGTGGCGCTGATCGTCAACGGCTTCGTGCGCGACGTGCTCCAGCATCTTCCGATGGAGTTCATGGCCGAGACGCAGAAGCTGATCGGCATTTCGCTGGAAGGCAGCGTCGGGTAGCGCAGAGTCCACACAAGAGTCAGTGCCGGAGGCTTGGAAAGAATCGTAATGCTTGAAATCAAGAACCTTCACGTCAATGTCGATGGCCGCGAGATCCTGAAAGGCCTTGACCTCACCCTGCCGGCCGGCGAAGTGCACGCCATCATGGGCCCTAACGGCTCCGGCAAGTCGACGCTCGCTTACGTGCTGGCCGGCAAGGACGACTACGAGGTCACCGCGGGCTCGGTCACCTGGAAGGGTCAGGATTTGCTGGCCATGGAACCGTTCGAGCGCGCGGCCGCCGGCGTGTTCCTCGCCTTTCAATATCCGATGGAGATCCCGGGCGTCGCCACCATGACCTTCCTGCGAACGGCGGTGAACGCGGTGCGCAAGGCGCGCGGCGAGCCTGAGCTTTCCACGCCCGACTTCCTGCGGCTCGTGCGCGAGAAGGCGAAGCTGCTGAAGATCGACCCCGAGATGCTGAAGCGGCCGTTGAATGTTGGCTTCTCCGGCGGCGAGAAGAAGCGGAACGAGATTTTGCAGATGACCCTGCTCGACCCGTCGCTCTGCGTGCTCGATGAGACCGATTCCGGTCTCGACATCGACGCGATCCGCATCGTTGCCGACGGGGTGAATGCGCTCAGGAGCCCCGACCGGGCATCGCTGGTCATCACTCATTATCAGCGGCTGCTCGACTACATCGTGCCCGACCGGGTGCATGTGCTATCTGACGGCCGCGTGGCGCGCTCAGGCGGGCCCGAGCTTGCGCTCGAGCTCGAGCAGTCTGGCTACGCCGAATTAGGCGGCAAGGCGGCTTAGGAACCGAAATGGACCTTCCCGTCCAACAGTTCAGGACTAAGGCCGAGCAGGCTTACCTCGACATGTTCGAGGCGGGGGCGCAGGGGCTTCCCGGCGGCCGCGATCCATTCGTGTCGGGCTTGCGGCGCCAAGCCATCGAGGCCTATGGCCGGCTCGGCTTGCCGCATCGCCGCATTGAGGCCTGGAAATACACCGACCTGCGCGCCCGGCTGACCGACGTCAATCCACTACTGAAAGCCGAAGACATCGCCGTGAGCGAAGCCGACCTTGCCCGCGCGCTCGGCGGCGAGATCGCGGGCCTCCCGGCCTACCGGCTGGTCGTGGTCGAAGGCGATCTCAGGGCCGACCTGTCCCACATCGCCGGCCTGAAGGCGGCCGGCGTCGAGGTGGTCTCGCTCGGCCACGCGCTGGAGAACCCGCCGTCCTGGCTCACGAGCGCTCTCGCGCAGGTCAATCCGCGCAAGGACGATGCTGTCGTCGCCCTCAACACCGCCTTGATGACCGGTGGCGCCGCCATCCGCATCGGCGCCGGCGTCTCCCTCGACAAGCCGATTCATCTCATCCAGCTCGACGGCAAGGGCGAGCCGGCCTCGACTGTCACCCGGAATGTGGTGATCGCCGAGCCGGAAAGCGCGGCCACGCTGGTCGAAAGCTTCGCCGGCCTCGGTATCCGTGGCCTTCAGCGTAACGCCGTGACTGAGATAAGGGTCGGCGACAAGGCTGCGCTGCGCCATGTGAAGCTCGAGCGTGAGAGCGAGGATGCGCTGCATCTTTCGACCGCGCTGGTCGAGCTTGCCGGCGATGCGCGCTACGATGCCTTCCAGTTCTCGACCGGCGCCTCGCTTGCCCGCAACCAGGTCTATCTGGCCTTCATTGGCGAGCATTCCGCCGCGGATATCTCCGGCTCCTTCCTCATGCGCGGCCAGCAGCATTGCGACACGACGCTTCTGGTCGAGCATCGCGTGCCGCATTGCACCAGCCGCGAACTGTTCAAGGGCGTGCTCGACAACGAGGCGCGCGGCGTGTTCCAGGGCAAGATCATCGTCTCGCCAGGCGCGCAGAAGACCGACGGCAAGCAGATGGCAGGCGCGCTGCTGCTGTCTGAATCGGCCGAGTTCGATTCCAAGCCGGAGCTTGAGATCTTCGCCGATGATGTGGTCTGCGGCCACGGCTCGACCTCGGGCCAGATCGACGAGGAGCTTCTGTTCTATCTAGAGGCGCGCGGCATCCCCGACGCCGAAGCCCGCGCGCTGCTGATCCAGGCCTTTGTCGGCGAGGCGCTCGAGCGGGTCGATGACGAGCCGCTGCGCGAGGCCCTTGCCCACGCCGCCGCCGCATGGCTCGGCGTCAAGGTCGAGTGAGGATAGGGCCGATGACCGTGCTCACACCGTCGGCCAGGGATCTCAAAGCGGTCAAAGCGCCTTTCGACGTGCAGGCGATCCGCGCCGACTTCCCGATCCTGTCGCGCAAGGTCAACGGCAAGGACCTCGTCTATCTCGATAACGGCGCCTCGGCGCAGAAGCCGAAGCTCGTGCTGGATACCATCCAGCGCGCCTATGGCGAGGACTACGCCAATGTACATCGCGGACTGCATTATCTGAGTAACCTGTCGACCGCCAATTTCGAGAAGGCGCGCGAGAGCGTGCGCCGCTTCCTCAATGCGCGGTCCGATGCCGAGATCATCTTCACCCGCAACGCCACCGAAGCGATCAATCTCGTCGCTTCGTCCTATGGTTCACCTCATATCGGCGAAGGGGACGAGATCCTGCTCACGATCATGGAGCACCATTCCAATATCGTGCCCTGGCATTTCCTGCGCGAGCGGCATGGCGCGGTGCTGAAATGGGCGCCGGTCTCCGACAACGGCGATTTCCTGCTCGACGAATTCGTCAAGCTGATTACCCCGCGCACCAGGCTGATCGCCATCACCCATATGTCGAACGTGCTTGGCACCGTCGTGCCGCTGAAGGAGGTGGTGCGGATCGCGCACGAGCGCGGCATCCCCGTGCTGGCCGACGGCGCACAAGCGGCCGTGCATCTCCCCGTCGACGTGCAGGACCTCGACGTCGATTTCTATGCCTTCACCGGTCACAAGCTCTATGGCCCGACCGGCATCGGCGTGCTCTACGGCAAGAAGGAGCACCTCGAAAAGATGCGGCCCTATCAAGGTGGCGGCGAGATGATCGGCTACGTCACCACCGAGACGGTCACCTACGCTACGCCGCCCCACCGATTCGAGGCCGGCACCCCGGCCATCGTCCAGGCCATTGGGCTCGGCGCGGCCATCGACTATGTCGAGAGCGTGGGCCGCGAGCGGATCAAGGCGCATGAGGATGCGCTGCTCGACTATGCCATGCAACGGCTAGGCGAGCTGAATTGGCTGCGCATTTTCGGCCGCGCCAAGGACAAAGGCAGCATCGTCGCCTTCAACATGGAGGGCGCCCACCCGCATGACGTGAGCACGATTCTCGACCGGTATGGAGTGGCGGTCAGGGCCGGCACCCATTGCGCCGAGCCGCTGCTTGCCCGCTACGGTGTCACCTCTACATGCCGGGCCTCATTCGCCATGTATAATACCTTCGAGGAAGTCGATATCCTGGTCGAGGCGCTGCACAAGGCGCGTGAGATGTTCGCTTAAGGTCGTGCCGAAATGATTGAGAAGACTCAAAAAGAAGGACGCGAGACCGAGCCTGAGGCTGCGGCAGACGAGCCTGCCGAGATCAAGGCCTGCGTCGGCGCCACCGGCGGCGGGGAGGGCGCGCCTTCCGCGATCCCGCCGGCCGAGCTCGAACGGCTGAAGGATGATCTGGTCGCAGCCCTGAAGACCGTCTTCGACCCGGAGATCCCCGTCGATATCTATGAGCTCGGGCTGATCTATCGGCTCGAGGTCGATGACGACCGCAATATCGAAGTGGACATGACGCTCACCGCGCCTGGCTGCCCGGTGGCCGGCGACATGCCGGGCTGGGTGGAGAACGCCATTTCCTCGGTCGCCGGCGTGGGCCAGGTGAAGGTGAAACTGGTCTTCGATCCGCCTTGGGACATGAGCCGCATGTCCGACGAGGCGCGGCTTGCCCTCAATATGTTCTGATGGTCCGCCCTTGAACCCGCCCGCGAATTATCCCAACTTCACGCCATGACCAGACCCCGCCCGCAAGTGATGAGCCTGACCGAAGCCGCTGCCGAGCGCCTGCGCGCGCTTTCTGCCGCTTCTGGCAAGGAGGTCGAGGGTGTGCGCATCGGCGTGAAGAACGGCGGCTGCGCCGGCATGGAATACACCATGACCTACGCCGAGGCCCGCGGGCCGCATGACGAAGTGATCGAGGACAAGGGCGTCAAGCTCCTTATCGACCCGACCGCGGTCATGTTCCTCCTCGGCACCGAGATGGATTACCGCTCAGACCGGATGCGCTCGGGCTTCGTGTTCAACAACCCGAACCAGACATCCGCTTGCGGTTGCGGCGAATCGGTTTCGCTCAAGCCTGCTGAAGCCCCCGAGAAAGCGTCTTAGCCGCTCCAATCACGAGCCTCTCGTCATTGCCGGGCTTGACCCCGCAATCCATTCCATTGGCGCTTCAGCTTGATAAGAGGCAACGCATGGATGCCCGGATCAAGTCCGGGCATGACGACTGAATTCTGGCTCTTGGCCTAAGTCACCCGCACCGGGCGCATCATGAAGGCTGGGACGTGATCGCCCATGCCCTGCTGCTTGCCGCGCTGCTGCTGAGGCGCGTTGCCTTGCGGCCGCTCGGCCGGAGCGCCATGCACGACAGGGCGGCTCTTCTGCTCGGCGCGTGGCTGATGATGTTGGTGGTGTTTGTGCTGATCGTGCCGGACGTCGGCCCGGGGTTGATCTTGGTGCTTGGCGCCATTGCCGTTCTGCGGGGGCGCGCTGCGTTGAGGCTGAGGCTGGGGCTGCTTTTGCGGATGACTGTGTTGGTGGGTCGCTGGTGCTGAACCGCCTGGGCGCTTGCCGCGTCTTGCACGGTTGCCGCGGCGATGCTTGCCGTTTCCGTTCGGCCGCGCTTCCGCGCCCTCACTCTGTTCCGCCTGGTTCGGTGCGCCGTCGATCCACGGGATCTCTTGGCGGAGCATCTTCTCGATTGCCTTGAGCGCCTTGATGTCTTTCGGCGTCACCAGCATGGCGGCGAAGCCCTCGCGTCCGGCCCGGCCTGTGCGCCCGATGCGGTGGATATAATCTTCGGGATGGATCGGCACGTCGTAATTGAAGATGTGGCTGACATCGGGGATATCGAGCCCCCGCGCCGCGACGTCGCTGGCGGCCAAAAAGGCAATCTGGCCGTTGCGGAAGGCATCCAGCGTCGCCGTCCGCTGATGCTGGTCCAAGTCGCCGTGCAAGGCGCCAACGCTGAAGCCATGGCGCAGCAGCGACCGGTAGACGATGCCGACATCCTTCTTGCGATTGCAGAAGATGATGGCGTTCTTGACGGCAACCTCCCGCATCAAGGCTCTGAGCGCCTCGCGCTTTCCCGCCGGATCGTCGGGCGCCTTCTTCAGGCGCTGCACGATTGTGGCCGCGGCGGTCGCCTGCGGGGCGACTTCGATGCGCTCGGGGCTGTGCAGAAATTTATCGGCGAGGCGTTGGATTTCCGGCGGCATGGTCGCGGAGAAGAACAACGTCTGCCGGGTGAAGGGGAGTAGCTTGCAGATGCGCTCGATGTCGGGAATGAAACCCATGTCGAGCATGCGATCGGCTTCGTCAACCACCAGGATCTCGATGCCGTTCAGCAAGAGCTTGCCGCGCTCGAAATGGTCGAGCAGCCGGCCCGGCGTCGCGATCACCACATCGGCGCCGCGATCGAGCTTACGGTCCTGGTCGTCATAGGACACGCCGCCGATCAAGAGCGCCACGGTCAGTTTGTGGTTCTTGCCGAGGATCTCGAAATGCTCCGCGACCTGCGCGGCCAATTCGCGGGTTGGTTCAAGGATCAGCGAGCGCGGCATGCGCGCCCGCGCGCGGCCCCGCTCGAGCCTGGTCAGCATCGGCAGCACGAAGGACGCGGTCTTGCCGGTTCCGGTCTGCGCGATGCCGAGCACGTCGCGGCCGGTGACGGCCACGGGGACGGCTTTCTCTTGAATGGGAGTCGGTTTCTCGAAACCCGCCGCTTCAACGGCGGATAAAACTTTGGGGCTTAGGCCAAGATTTGAAAAGCTCATGCGTTAGCAAAATTCCGCGTGACCCGAAGCGCCACGCGTATCTTCTTTCTTTTAGGCGCAATCAATTTGCTGCAACGATTCGCAGCCTTGCGCAAGATTCGACTGGAGCAGTGAGGCGATTATGCCCTGCATTGCTACTCATCAAATAAGGGGCTGGGCCTATTGGCGCAAGAGGCAAAAGCACGCAAAGCCGAGCGTGACAGGTCTGTGACGGGGTTAATCCTCGATACCCGGGGCCTCGTCTTTGCCCGCGCCGCCGTCTTCCGGACCACCTTCTCCACCCTCTTCGCCCTCGGGCGGAGTGTTCGCCATCGTATAATTGCCGGGATTGGCGGCCTTCACGAAGAGCGAAATGTCCTTGTCCTCCTCGATGTCGTAGGAGCTGATGAAGATGGTGGTTTCGTTCTCCTTGTCGTCCTCGCCGCCGATCGTGATCGAAGCGTTGCCCAGTTTCTGATCGTTGACTTCCTTGACCGGCAGGCTCTTGACGACCGCCGGCTTGCCGTCGCCGAACGAAACCCATTGCAGATAGACTTCCGCGGTGCCCCCATTTTCTCCCGCCATGACCACGAAAGCGCGATAGA
Source organism: Methyloceanibacter sp. (assembly GCA_049579665.1). GTDB lineage: Bacteria > Pseudomonadota > Alphaproteobacteria > Rhizobiales > Methyloligellaceae > Methyloceanibacter. The sequence goes on along the minus strand of JBAUOI010000051.1, from coordinate 9,830 downwards.
AACCGCCTTTGCCGTCAGCAGACCAGTGGCCGCCGCTGGCGATCTCGGAGACCTGGGGGGCGACTTGATCGACCAGCTTGCCGGCGTCCTCCGCGGCGGCGAAGGAAAGGGGAGCGCTGAGAAAGGCAAGTGCGGCTGCGGCACGGAAGCCAGTCATGACCATGATACACTCCCTGTCTTTCGCGCCGGAAATCGAGCGCTTGTGAACCTAGCTTAATGTAGCGATTTATAGGAGATCGCGGCGCTTCGCGACAGGGGGAGAGGACTTGGCAATGCCAGCCAACGACCATGCCGATGTGGCGATCAAGCCGCCGTTCCTGTTCCTGGGCGCGCTTGCTCTCGGTTGCCTCTTGAGCTTCGTGCTGCCGATCGGACCGCGGCTGGCATCTCCGAACGGACTCGCGCTTGGCGTCGGCGTCACCTTCGTGGCAATCGGCTTGGCGCTGGCCATCCTGTCGATCCGCAGGTTCCGTATCGCCGGCACCAGCGTCGTTCCGGGAGAGCCGGCGACGGCGCTTGTCGTCGAAGGGCCGTACCGCTTCACGCGCAATCCGATCTATATCGGCTTCGTGCTGCTCTATTTCGGGCTCGCCATCATCTTGACCAGCCTATGGGTGCTTCTGCTGCTGATCCCCGTGCTGATCATCTTGCAGCGTGGCGTCGTCGAGCGCGAGGAGATCTATCTCGAGCGGCAATTCGGCGACGCCTACCGCAAATACAAGGCGCGCGTACCGCGCTGGCTTTAGGGGAGGCGAAGGCCTAGGCAGCTGACCGCTTCACGAAGCGTTTGACCCTGATTTTTGTCTCGCGGCGTCGTGCTTCGGCGACATCGAACGCAAGCTGCATTCGCATCAAATGGTCCATCTTCGGACCGAAGGCCTTTTCGATTCTAAGAGCCATTTCGGGCGACAATCCCGTGCGCTCGTTCAACAGGTTCGACAATGCCTGCCGAGTGACACCAAGTGCGGCGGCTGCGTCGGTTACAGACAGGCCGAGCGGTTCGACGATCTCGCGCCGGATAAGGCCACCGAGGTGGGGAGGGGTCTTCATTGGCATCGTTGCGCCTTCTCAATGGTAGTCCACGAAATCGAGATCGTAAGCATCGCCTTCCTTGAAGCGAAAAATAAGACGCCAATTGCCGCTAACGGTAAGACTCCAATAATCGGAAAGTCGCCCTTCAAACGATGCAGACGCCAGCCCGGCAACAAGCCTACTTCGTCCACACTCATTGCCGAATCGATGGCAGCGAGCATATCGCGGAGCTTGTCGACGAATTTTGCTTGTATGGTCCGCGCGTCGTCATTCTCAAAAAACCGCTTCAAACCCTTGTGCCGAAAGGTTTGGATCGCCATGCAGAAGTGTAATGTGTCAATTGACAGTTGTCAATTGAGCCGGCATCAAATATCCAGATCGTCGGCTTTGGCGAACTCGGCGCGTTCCTGGATGAAGCGGAAGCGCGCTTCGGGCTTGTTGCCCATCAGCTGATCGACCAGCTTGCCGGTGCTCTTGTCGTCGTCGGCGACCTCCACCCGAAGCAGCGTGCGCACTCTCGGATCCATCGTCGTCTCTTTCAGTTGCCGCGGCAGCATTTCGCCGAGACCCTTGAAACGGGACACGTCGACCTTGCCCTTGCCGTTGAATTCCAATGCCATCAGCTTCGCCTTGTGCGCGTCGTCGCGCGCGTAGGCGGTCTTGGCGCCCTGGCTCAAGCGATAGAGTGGCGGCACGGCAAGATAGAGATGGCCGCCTTCGATCAGCCCGCGCATCTCCTGGAAGAAGAAGGTGATCAGCAGCGAGGCGATATGCGCGCCATCGACATCGGCGTCGGTCATCACCACGACCTTCTCGTAGCGGAGGTCGTCCTCGCGATAGCGGGTGCCGGTGCCGCAGCCGAGCGCCTGGATCAGATCGCTCAACAGCTGGTTGTCGGCGAGCTTGGTCGAGCTGGCGCTGGCGACGTTGAGGATCTTGCCGCGCAAGGGGAGCACGGCCTGGGTCGCCCGGTCGCGCGCCTGCTTGGCCGAGCCTCCGGCCGAGTCGCCCTCGACGATGAAGATCTCGGTGCCTTGCGCGCCGCTCACCGCGCAGTCGGCGAGCTTGCCGGGGAGGCGCAAGCGGCGTGTCGCCGTCTGCCGGCCGATCTCCTTTTCCTTCCGGCGGCGAAGCCGTTCCTCCGAGCGGTCGACCACCCAGTCGAGCAGCCGGTTGGCTTGCGACGGATTGCCGGTCAGCCAATGGTCGAAGGCGTCGCGCACGGTATTTTCAACGACGCGGGCGGCCTCGGGGCTCGATAGCCGGTCCTTGGTCTGCCCCTGGAACTCGGGCTCGCGGATAAAGACCGACAGCATGGCGGCGGCTGTGCCCAGAACGTCGTCGGCCGTCACTTGCGCGACGCGCTTATCGCCGGTGAGTTCGCCATAGCCGCGCAGGCTCTTGGTGAGCGCCGCGCGTAACCCGGCCTCATGTGTGCCGCCATCTGCGGTCGGCACGGTATTGCAATAAGAACTCAGGAAGCCGTCATCATTGATCCAGGCGATCGCCCATTCGACCGAGCCCGAGCCTTCGGTCCTTTCGATACGGCCAGCGAACACACCCTTGGTAACCGGCTCCCGGCCTTCGATGCGATCGGTGAGAAAGTCCTTCAGCCCGCCCGGGAAATGGAACACGGCGCTTTCAGGCGTCTCGCTGTCGCCGGCGAGTTGCGCCTTTGTGCAAGACCATCTGATCTCTACCCCGCGGAACAGATAGGCCTTCGAACGCGACATGCGGAACAGCCGCGCCGGCTTGAACGCGCAGCCTTTGCCGAAGATCTTCGGGTCGGGCCTGAAGCGGACGCGCGTACCGCGGCGGTTCTTCACCGGCCCAAGGCTCTTCAACGGGCCGTCGGGCGTGCCCCGCGTATAGGTCTGGCGGTAGAGCTTCTGGCCGCGCGCCACCTCGACCTCCATGGTCTCGGACAGAGCGTTGGCGACCGAGACGCCGACGCCGTGCAGGCCGCCGCTCGTCTCATAGACCTTGGAGTTGAATTTCCCGCCCGCATGCAGCGTGGTCATGATGATTTCGAGTGCGGACTTCTTCTTGAACTTGGGATGCGGATCGACGGGGATACCGCGGCCATTGTCGGTGACGGTGAGGAAGCCGTCTTCCTCGAGCGCGACGCCGATATGGTCGGCATGGCCGGCCACAGCCTCGTCCATGGCGTTGTCGAGCACCTCGGCGAAGAGGTGGTGCATCGCCTTCTCGTCGGTACCGCCGATATACATGCCGGGGCGCCGGCGCACGGGCTCAAGGCCCTCCAAAACCTCGATGTCGGCGGCGGTGTAAGCCGCTTCGGAGCGGGCAGGGGCCCTGCCGCTCGCGGCCTGCTTGGCCCCCTTGATCGGCTTCCGCTTCAACTCGTCCTCGAGCTTGGCGAAGAGGTCGCGGGATGAGGCGGCGGCTTTGCGCATGGGTCTTTTCGACACCAACGGCTCCACGAATCTCTAATGCACAGGGAACGCTGTTAGCTCGCACGCAAAGCGGGCTTTTTCAAGAGTCGTGGCGAGGAAGGAGCTCGGTCAGGCGATCTTGCCGCCGCCGCGCTTGGTGATGGCAAGCACGGAGGGGCGCGGCGGCCGGTCCTCTCTGAAGTCCGGCCAGCGCGTCACGGGGTCCTTGAAGGTCGAGGGCCGGCCGAAGCCGATAAGAGCCTCGGCTCCGTCGGCGCCGGGATGCTGCACGGCGAGGAACAGCGTCTCTCCGTCAGGCGTAAAGCAAGGACCGCACAGCTCGGCGCCGATCGGCACGCGGTAAAACAGCTTCGATGTCCCTTTGCGGGGGCCGTCCGTTTCCAAGGCGAACAGCCCGTCGGCACGACCGGTGCGGGCCCAGTTGTCGCCCTGATCGGTGGCGATCCACAGCCGCCCCAGATTGTCGACGGCGGCATTGTCGGGACAGCCGAACCAGCCGTCCTTCGACGTCGCGGGATTCCACAACGCACCGACCTCGCCGATCTTCGGGTCGCCGCATTTGACCAGAATGTCCCAGGCGAAGCTGTCGGCGGCGTGGTCGCCGTCTGGCGGCGTCATCTCGATGATATGGCCGAAGGCATTATTGCCGCGCGGGTTGGCGGCGTCCTTATCGCTGTCCGCGCGATCGGCGTTATTGGTAAGGATGACATAGACCTTGCCGTTGACCTGGTTCGGCTGCACGTCCTCTGGCCGGTCCATGCGCGTCGCATCGAGCAGCGAAGCCGCGATGCGGGCATCGATCAGCACGTCGGCTTGGCTCTTCAGCTTGCCGTAGGAGCCGTCCTCGGTGAGTTTGCCCTCGCCGAATTTGAGCGGCAACCATTGCACCGTTCCATCGTCGTGGAACTTCGCCACCGACAATGTGCCCTCCGACAGCAAGCGCATATTTGCGGCGCGATCGTTCGGATCGAAGCGCCCCGCCGAGACGAAGCGGTAGACATATTCGAAGCGCGTATCGTCGCCGCAATAGACGACGATGCGGTCGTCCTTGCTGCGGACGGTCTCGGCGCCCTCATGGCAGAAGCGGCCAAGCGCCGTGTGCTTCACCGGCACGGATTTGGCGTCGAACGGATCGATCTCGACGATCCAGCCGAAGCGGTTCGGCTCGTTCGGCTCGATGTCGACATTGAAGCGGTTGATGAACTTGCCCCAGGCCTGCCACATGCCGGGAAGCTTGTAGCGATCGTAGCTGGCGGCCTGCTTGCCGCCGAGTCCCTTGGGGACCGCGCCACCCGGAATGCAGTGGTCGGTCCAGAAGTAAAAGTGAAAGTTCTCCTCGGCGGTCAGATAGGTGCCCCACGGCGTCATGCCGCCGGCGCAATTGTTAAGTGTGCCGATGATGCGATTGCCGGAAGCATCGTCGCTGGTTTGCAGCCGCTTGTCGCCGGCCGCCGGACCGTCGACCGCCATCTCGGTGAGAGGGCTGATGCGCCGGTTATAGGGACTGTCGCGAACCACCCGCCATTCATCGCCCTCGCGGATGATTTCCACGATGGTGACGCCATGCGCAGCCATCTCGATATCGACCAGCGCCTCCGTCATATCCTTGAAGCCGGTCGTGTCCTGGCGTTCCTTCAAGCTCGGGAACATCAGCTCTTCATTGGTGTATTCGTGATTGACGCAGAGAATCCCCTGCAGGCTCGAACCGTCGATCGGGAAATAGGCGATGTAGTCGTTGTTGTAGCCGAACTGCTTCAATTGCGCGGCAGCGCTCTGCTTGAGGGGATCGAAGGGCGGGGAATCCGGAAACAGCGGATCACCCCAGCGCAGCAGGCGCCTGGTCCGATAACCATCTGCGACGTGGTCGGTAAGGTCCACACCCGCCTCGATCTCGTCGAATTGGAAGCCGCCGGCCTGTGCCTCGGTGCTCGGCTGGTCCGCGGCGAGCGCGGCAGGACCGAACAAGGCGGCCGATGCGACGACACCGAGCGTGCCGCGCATCATGTCGCGGCGGCTGAAGCGCCGCAGGATAACGTCGCCGATCGTCTCGGCGTCTTCGGGACTGAGGCCGATATCGTCTTGCGCCTCGCAGGCCGCGGCCCGGTTGCGGAATGTGTCGGAATTCGCCATATGCCCAGTCGAAGGTTAGTTTGCGGCCAGCCTAGGCGCGGCCGATGACAGAGTGACGAAAGCATAAAGTCCGATGGCGGAACAAACTCCCATTTGCGATTTCGGCTGGAAGGCGCCGTCCTTCATTCTTCCAGCCACCGACAGCAAGACCTATAGCCTTGAAGCGTTGCGCGGTAAGAACGGCACGCTGGTGATGTTCATCTGCAACCACTGTCCTTACGTCAAGGCGGTGATCGACCGCATCGTGCGCGATTGTGACGCGCTGCGCGCGCTTGGCATCGGCGCCGTCGCCATCTCGTCCAACGACGTGGTGCATTACCCCGAGGATTCGTTTGCGAACATGCAGCGCTTCGCCGCGGCGCATCGCTTCGGCTTTCCTTATCTCTATGACGAAAGCCAAGACGTTGCGCGCGCCTATGACGCGGCCTGCACCCCGGATTTCTTCGGCTTCAATGCCGATCTCGAACTGCAATATCGCGGGCGTCTCGATGCCAGCCGCAAAGAGGCCGCGCCTGCGAACGTGCGCCGCGACCTGTTCGAGGCGATGCAGCAGATCGCCGCCACCGGCAAAGGCCCGCAGGAGCAAATTCCCTCGATCGGCTGCTCCATCAAATGGAAAGCCGCCTGACATATTCCCCCCTGAGATGGGGAGGTCGGTGCAATTCGTGCGCCGGGAGGGGGTCATCAAAAATCGTGCCCAGAGACCCACACCCCAACCCTCCCCCTGGCAGAGGGAGGCAGATGCGAGATCTCCGTTAACCTCTCCTTAAGCCTATCGCTTTCCCGTTTGTTTACGCGCCACCCCTAAACTTTATCTCAAAGCGGCGGGGTTTAAGCGTCATGGTGATCCGTTACGCCATGTTGGTGGCGCTGGCAGCAGCTTCGGTCTGGGCGTTGTTCGATGTGAGCGCCGCGCGGGCGCCGATGCTGCTGGTCGACGCGGGCCACACCGCAGCGGGCCCGACCGGCGCCCAAAGCGATATCGCTTTCTGGCTGCTGGCCTCGATCGCCATCCTCGTCACGCTTTCTCTGTTTCGCTTCGTGCTGTTCGGACTGCCGTCGATGGTCGACGGCTGGTTTCAGGAGCACAAGCCTTGGATCTACACGCTGATCGGCGGAGGCGCGCTCTACGCGGTGTTCTATTTGATGTAAGCGGCCCGATACGAAATCCTTTTTGGGGGAGCCTGGCGGGAACCTTGCTGCCGCGACGACGGGGGACGCGGAGAAGGTTCGGCAGGCCGGGCCAAAGTGGGGCGGTCGCCAAACGCGGCCGCCCCATTCTTTTTCGGCGGCGTCGTCAGACGCTGTAATACATGTCGAACTCGATCGGGTGGGGGAACATCTCGAACCGCTCCACCTCTTCCATCTTCAGCTCGAGATAGGCGTCGATCGCGTCGTCGGTGAATACGTTGCCCTTTTTCAGGAAGGCGCGATCCTTGTCCAACTCCTCGCAGGCCTGGCGCAGCGAGCCGCACACGGTCGGCACCTTCTCCAGCTCCTCCGGCGGCAGGTCGTAGAGGTTCTTGTCGATCGGGTCGCCCGGATTGAGCTTGTTCTCGATGCCGTCGAGCCCCGCCATCAGCATGGCGGCGAAGGCGAGATAGGGATTGGCGGCGGGATCGGGGAAGCGCACTTCGACGCGCTTCGCCTTGGGTCCCGAGCCGAGCGGAATGCGGCAGGACGCCGAGCGGTTGCGCGAGGAATAGGCGAGCAGCACCGGCGCCTCATAGCCCGGCACCAGACGCTTGTAGGAGTTGGTGGTCGGGTTGGTGAAAGCGTTGAGCGCCTTGGCGTGCTTCAGGATGCCGGCGATGTAATGCAGCGCCGTATCCGATAGATCGGCATATTTGTCACCGGCGAACACCGGCTTGCCTCCCTTCCAGATCGACTGGTGAGTGTGCATGCCCGAGCCGTTGTCGCCAAAGATCGGCTTCGGCATGAAGCAGGCGGTCTTGCCGTAGGCCTGGGCCACCATGTGGATCACATATTTGTAGATCTGCATGGCGTCGGCGGTCTGCACCAGCGGCCCGAACTTGATGCCGAGCTCGTGTTGCGCCGCGCCCACCTCGTGGTGATGCTTCTCGGTAACGACGCCCATGTCGGCCATCACCGACAGCATCTCCGAGCGGAGGTCTTGCGCCGAGTCGACCGGGGGCACCGGGAAATAGCCGCCTTTGGTGCGCGGCCGGTGACCGAGATTACCCATCTCATATTCGGTGTCGGTGTTGGTCGGCAGCTCGATCGAGTCGATCTTGTAGCCGCAATTGAACGGCGTGGCGGCGAAACGGACATCGTCGAACACGAAGAACTCGGCTTCGGGCCCGAACGTGGCGGTATCGCCGACGCCGGTCTGCGTCATATAGGCTTGTGCCTTGCCGGCGATGGAGCGCGGGTCGCGCTCATAGGGCTCGTTGGTCAAGGGTTCGAGCACGTCGCAGAACACGGCCAGCGTGCTCTGCGCGAAAAACGGATCGATCACCGCCGAGGCCGGGTCCGGCATCAGCTTCATGTCCGATTCGTTGATCACCTTCCAACCGGCGATCGAGGAGCCGTCGAACATGATGCCCTCGGCGAAGGCCTCCTCGTCCATCAGCTTGGAGTCCATGGTCACGTGCTGCATCTTGCCGCGCGGATCGGTGAAGCGCAGGTCCACGAACTTGATATCGTCGTCCTTGATCTTCTTGGTCACAGTCTTAGCGTCTGCCATCGTACTCCCCTGTCATTGGCATTGATGAATGCCCGCCTTCCTTGGTGGCGGCGGAAAACTCGCTCCGGCCCGCGCCGCGCCGTTCTTTTTTCCCATCCTTGTCAGATGGCGTCGTTGCCTGTTTCGCCCGTACGGATGCGCACGGCCTCTTCCACATTCGACACGAAGATCTTTCCGTCGCCGATGCGGCCAGTTTTCGCGGAGGCGATGATCGCGTCGATCGCCTTCTCCACCATGTTATCGCCGAGCACAAGCTCCAGCTTTACCTTGGGAAGAAAGTCGACGACGTATTCGGCGCCGCGATAGAGCTCCGTGTGGCCCTTCTGGCGCCCGAAACCTTTGGCCTCGGTCACCGTGATGCCCTGGAGCCCGATCTCCTGAAGCGCCTCCTTCACCTCATCGAGCTTGAACGGCTTGATGATCGCTTCGATCTTTTTCATTGTCTCGCTGCACCTCCCGAGGACGCAAAGAAGCGCTTAGCCGCGCGCTTCCGTCCGTTATCTTGAATGACTGTGGCCCAGCCAAAGCACGCCCTATGCCAATCTTTCAGATGCAAGTTTCTGCCTGTATTTCAGACTGTTACTGGCTTACTGCAAAAGCTTGCGGCGCTCGCCTTGGCATCGCTGCGCAACTTACAGGCATGTTGCTTAGGAATTAAGCAGAATCGTCAGGCATCGGTTTGTTTGCTCTATAAGGAAGCACCGAGATCATGGACGCAGAATCGATGCTCGAGCTTCTGACCGCCGAGGAGATGGGCCGAGCCGACGAGCAGGCCATCGACGGTGGCGTGGCAGGCGCGACGCTCATGGAGAACGCCGGTCGCGCCGTGGCCGAGGAGGTCGCCAAGCGCTTCCCCGACAGCGAGAGCGTCGTCGTCCTGTGCGGTCCCGGCAACAATGGCGGCGACGGCTTCGTTGCCGCGCGCCATTTGATGGAGCGAGGCTACAAGGTCACGCTCGGCTTCGACGGCGACGTGAACCGGCTTCCCAAGGATGCGGCCGCCATGGCCAAGCGCTTCGCCGGGCGCATCGAGCCTCTCTCCCCCGACGTCCTCACGGGCGCCGCAGCGGTGGTCGATGCGCTGTTCGGCGCAGGTCTCGCGCGGCCCATCGAAGGCAAGCTCGCCACGATGATCGACCGCGTCAACGCCGCGCGCGTTCCTGTCGTCGCGGTCGATGTGCCGAGCGGCATCGACGGCAGCACGGGCGAGGTGAGGGGTGTGGCGATCGATGCCGTGGCCACCGTGACGTTCTTCCGCCTCAAGCCGGGCCATTTCCTCTTGCCCGGCCGCCTCCATTGCGGAGCGGTGAAGCTCGCCGATATCGGCATCCCCGCGAGTGTGCTCGCTGCGATCGCGCCGAAGACCTTCGCCAATGAGCCCCCGCTCTGGCTCGCGCAATTTCCCTGGCCCAAGCAAGTGAGCCACAAATACGCCCGCGGCCATGCGGTCGTCATGTCGGGACCGCTCTATAGCACCGGCGCCGCGCGGCTCGCCGCGCGTGGCGCCTTGCGGGCCGGCGCCGGGCTCGTGACCGTCGCTTCGC
>JBAUOI010000050.1:0-2578 GCA_049579665.1 Methyloceanibacter sp. | reverse complement strand
GAACATCTCGTTGCTGGCCGGATTGTAGATGAGGCCGGCGACGAGCTCGCCGTCGCGTTCGAGCGCAATGGCGATGGCGAAGAGCGGAATGCCGTGCAGGAAATTGGTGGTGCCGTCGAGCGGATCGACGATCCAACGATGCGTTTGGTCCGCTCCCTTGATCTCGCCGCGCTCCTCCATGAGGAAGCCGTAGCCGGGGCGCGCATGCGAAAGCTCGCTGAAGAGGATTTCCTCGGCGCGGGTGTCGGCGGCGCTGACGAAATTGGCGGGCCCTTTGAGCGAGACCTGGAGCTGCTCCACCTCGCCGAAGTCGCGCGCGAGGCTGCGGCCCGCTTTGCGGGCGGCGGCGAGCATCACGTTCATCAGCGCCGAGGCGGGCATGGTGCTTCCATTGTCGCGCCCGCGGGACTCGGTCCTAGTCGGCGCGGCGGACGTAAGTCAGCTCGTTGGTATCGACCACCACGCGCTCGCCCACCCCGACGAAAGGCGGCACCAGCACGCGCACGCCGTTCTCGAGCTTGGCCGGCTTGTAGGACGAGGCCGCGGTCTGTCCCTTCACCACGGGCTCGGCTTCCACCACTTCGAGCGTCACCTGGTCGGGGATGGCGACGCCGATGGGGCGTCCCTCATGACTCTCGACGGTGACCTTCATGCCGTCCTGCAAGAAGGCGGCGCGCTCCTCCAGCAAGTCGCTGGGGATCTCGATCTGTTCGTAGGTATCCGTGTCCATGAAAGTGAGCATGTCGCCGTTCGCGTAGAGGAACTGATAGTCCTTCTGCTCGAGCCGCACGCGCTCGACCGTCTCCGAGGAGCGGAAGCGCTCATTGAGCTTGGTGCCGTCGATCGCGTTCTTCAGCTCGACTTGCGCGTAGGCCGGCCCCTTGCCGGGCTTGACGGCCTGCGTCTTCACGGCGATCCAAAGGCCGCCTTTGTGCTCGATGACGTTGCCGGGCCTGATCTCGTTGCCGTTGATCTTCATGGAATGCCTTGAAAAAATTCAGGTGCGCGCCTTTAAGCACGCGCCGCCTTGCACCTGTCAAGTGCGGCGGGCTAGTCGCTCAAGCGGTCGCCGCGCCAATCGTCGGCCTCCGTCTCGGCTTTCGCCCGCTGCTCCTTGGTGAGCTTCGACAGCACGATATCCAGGGCGAAGTCGCTGACGCCGGCTTCACGGGCGAGCAAATGCCATTTGGCGGCCTCGACGGGGTCGGCCTTTACCACCACCCCGTTGGCATAGAGCCGCGCCAGCCGGTTCTGGGCCACCGCATTGCCCTGTTCGGCGGCGAGGCGAAAAAGCTTGGCGCCCTTCTTCTCATCGACCGCGACGCCCTGGCCCTTGAATAGCATCACGCCATATTCGACCTGGGCGTCGGCCAGGCCGGCGTCGGCGGCTTTCCCGGTCCATTCGGCGGCCTTGGCCTTGTCGATCGGCACGCCCCTGCCGAATTGGTAGAAGGCGCCGAGATCGTATTGGGCTTGCGGGTTTCCCGCAGCCGCCGCCTTCTGCATCCATTCGGCGGCCTTGGCGTCGTCGGGTGGGCGCCCCGTGCCGTTCACGTAGATCACGGCGAGATTGTATTGCGCGGCTGGGTTGCCGCTTTGCGCCGCCTGTTCGAAAAGGTTGGCGGCCGTGCGGAGGTCCTTCTTCACGCCGAGGCCCTCAGCGACCATGCGGCCCAGCGAGAACTGGGCATTGGCGTCGCCGAGATCGGCGGCCTTGGCGTAAGCATCGGCAGCCTTATTGTAGTCCTGGGCGACGCCGAGCCCTTCCGCATAGATCTCGCCCATGAGCGTGAAGGCCTCTTTCGAGCCTTGCGCCGCCTCCTGCTCGGCCAGCTTCAGCGCCGTCAGGTATTTGCCCTGGAAATAGGCGGTGTAGGATCGGCTCTCGGCGGCGAGCGTTGGAGTGACGGCGAGCGCGTGCGCCAGCGCTGCGGCCACCACCGCGGCGCGCAGTTTAAATGCGATCACGCAGCCCTCCTGACATGGCGGACGGCATTATCGATCTCGGCGATGCGTCGCAATACATCGTCGTCGCGCCAAATCCGCGCAGGCGGCGCGACGAAATCCGCGCCGAGCGCCGCGAACTTCGCCGCCTGCTCGGCGGTCTCGACGTTCCAGGCGACGCAGGGCACCACGAAAATCTCCGCCCACCAGGCGATGAGATCAGCATACTGATCGATTGCGTCGATAATGCTTTCGGACCTTGGCCCAAACGCCACATAGTCGGCGCCGAATTCCGCCAACTGCATGGCATCGTGGCGGCCTAGGCCGCACAGAGCACCGATATTCGCGCTTTCGCCGAGACGCTTGCGCGCCGCGGTATAGGCCTCGCTGTCCGCGTCGATATGCAGGCCGTCAGCCGCGAGCCGTTCAGCAAGGCCGGCGTCGTGCGCGATGAGACAGGCAAGCCGGCTTGCTTGCACAAGATCGATCAGCCGTCCGGCATGATCTTCGTCGATCGGCGCGCCGTCACCGCAAAGCAAAACGCAGGCCGCGTCGGTGGTGGCGATCGCTTGCGCGAGTTGAGCTTCGAGCTTTGCCGAAGGTTGCGCCGGAAATTGAAAATACAGCCGGCACC
>JBAUOI010000049.1:0-1686 GCA_049579665.1 Methyloceanibacter sp. | reverse complement strand
CGGCTGAACGACGCCGAAGCGAGCGAGACATACGGCACCAACGTCGTTCCGCTCGGCATGTCGTCGGAAGAACTGCGTGATGGTTTCGTTCGCGTGATGCAGGCCTGCTATAGCAGCGACCAATACTTCCAGCGCCTCGACGCACAGTTCCTAGACGAGAACTTCAAGTTCACCCTGCATGCGTTGCAATATTGGCAGAGCCACCGCTGGGCGTGGCTGAAGCGATCCGCCTTGAACTACGTCAAATTTGGCGCTGTTGCCGCGCAGCTGCTGCGCCTGGACGATGCTGCGCTTCGCTCGAGATACCGGCTGCAGCTCTTACGCGTCGTGCGCTCTCGCTGGAGAGAGCCACACATCTTATTTATCTACGCGCTCAAGGTGACTTTTCATTATCACTTCGCAGCGATCGCCGCGGCGTTGCACGAAGTCAGTGAGACGAGCGGCGCCATGCCCACTGTGGGGCGTTCATTCTCGCGTGTGAAGCCACGGGTCGAAGAGCCAGCGGCCGCTTAGTCCACGCACCTAATAGTCAGAATGCCGAGAGGTCCGTTTATGGCACTTAGCGGCCGAACGCGCCGTGCCCGACATCAGTTAATGACCCAAAGCAGAACTTCACATTTCATGGCGGGATGGGCTTTGGACCCAATTCTTAGTCGTGCACGCTGAACTAGAACGACTGGCTCTTCCCAAGGCATAGCATCTCTTGACTCGCTATTAGCTTCGCAAGGGCGCACACTGCACCATCGCCGGTCAGAGCAATAACAGGCACCGACGGCTGAGAGCCTAAGACTCCCGCCTGCGAAGCATGGAGGGAGGAATGTACCCTCAAAACCCCCAAATCAATCCCTACAATCCGAAGACGCTTGATGCATTACGAGAGGCATTCGACGCTACCTGGGTGGTGCTGCAGGTTCGCGATCCCTTTCGTGATTGCGAAAGGGCCTATGAACTGAGAACTGCCCTCAGTCAGAAGCTCATGACGCTCGCCGCTGATGGCGTGACCGATCCCATTGAGCTTCGCGAGTGGGCCCTTGAGAGCCTACCGCTGAACTAATGATGAGAACCCTCTCTGCCGAATGCCCTTAGCCTTAAGGCTTTGGCTTTCCCGCACCTCTTCAAGGAGGCCAAAATGGCTACTGGAACGGTCAAATGGTTCAATGCCCAGAAGGGGTTCGGATTTATCGAGCCCAGCGATGGTAGCAAGGACGTGTTCGTGCACATCAGCGCTTTGGAGCGGGCTGGCCTCAGCTCGCTCAAGGAGGGACAAAAGATCAAGTATGAAATCGCGCACGAGCGCGGCAAAGAATCGGCTGCGAGCCTATCGCTGGTCGAGTGACCTGCATCAGTCACGTCCCTCGAACCAGCTTCGCTGGCAATGTCCGCTCCTGGCACTTAGCGGACATCGCGATGAATGTTGCTCAGGTCAGCTTTTGACCCAAAGCGGACGTCGGTCAGAACAACGTGAAGCGACGTTTGACCGCGTCTTCTCAACGCCATCCCGAACTGGCCCAATAGGAGGCGAATGTTTCGGCGTTCCATTCGCCGAGGAAACCGCGAAATTAATTGACTGCAATAATTCGGGGCAAGTCGCCTTAGTGCGGCCACCTATGGCGCGCGTACTAAGGTATCACCGGTAACAGGCTCATAGGCACTGGTGGCTGAGAGAGTTAGGTCGCGCTCCCGCCT
>JBAUOI010000048.1:0-5228 GCA_049579665.1 Methyloceanibacter sp. | reverse complement strand
CTGCTGATGGGTATGCGCGCCCGCGGCGAGACGGTCGACGAAATCACCGGCGCGGCCCGTGCCATGCGTGCGCGCGCCCTCAAGGTGCGCGCGCCGGAAGGCGCCATCGATACCTGCGGCACGGGCGGCGACGCCAAGGGCACGCACAACATCTCGACTTGCGCCGCGTTCGTGGTCGCGGGCGCCGGCGTGCCCGTTGCCAAGCATGGCAACCGCTCGATCTCCTCGCGCTCCGGCTCGGCCGACGTGCTCGCCGCGTTGGGTGTCAATATCGAATGTGGGCCTGAGGCGATTGCCCAATGCATCGAGGCAAGCGGCATCGGCTTCATGTTCGCGCCGTCCCATCACGCCAGCATGCGCCATGTCGCCAAGGTGAGAACCGAACTCGGCACGCGCACCATCTTCAATCTGCTCGGACCGCTCGCCAATCCGGCCGGCACGAAATATCAAATCGTCGGCGTGTTCGGTGAGGAGTGGGTCGAGCCGATCGCGCAGGTGCTCGGCCGGCTCGGCGCCGAACGGGCCTGGGTGGTGCATGGCTCTGACGGGCTCGACGAGCTGACCACCACCGGCGTCAGCCATGTGGCGGCGCTGGACGGCGGCAAGATCTCAACTTTCAGGATCTCGCCGAAGAACGCAGGGCTGCCTGACGCCAAGCCGGAGGATCTTTCCGGCGGTGACGCGATCGAGAATGCCGCGCATATCCGCGCCGTGCTCGGCGGACAGCAGAGCGCGTTTCGGGATGTCGTCTTGTTGAACGCGGCCGCGGCGCTGCTTGTGGCGGGCAAGGCGAAGACGCTCCGCGAGGGCGTGGCACTGGCCGCGCAGTCGATCGATAGCGGCAAGGCTAAGGCCGTGCTCGAAGCGCTCGTTAAGCTCAGCCATGCTAAAGTCTGAGCCATGACCCAGGTGCTCGACCATATCCTCGCCTATAAACGGAAAGAGGTGGACGCCGCAAAGGCCGCGGCAAGCCTGGAGGCCATGCGTGAGCGGGCCAAGGCCGCCGCGCCGGTCCGCCCCTTCGCCGATGCGCTTCGCTCGCGCATTGGCACAGGCCAATTCGCCCTGATTGCCGAGATCAAGAAAGCGAGCCCGTCGAAGGGGCTGATCCGCGCCGACTTCGATCCGCCTTCGCTCGCGCGGGCTTACGAGCAGGGCGGCGCGGCCTGCCTCTCGGTTTTGACCGACGCCCCCTCCTTCCAAGGCCGCCCCGAATATCTCGCCGCAGCGCGCGAGGTGACCCGCCTGCCGGCGCTGCGCAAGGATTTCATGATCGATCCGTACCAGGTGCACGAAGCGCGCGCGCTCGGCGCGGATTGCATCCTCATCATCATGGCGGCGGTCGACGACGCGACCGCCGAGGCCTTGACCCATGCCGCGCGGGCTTGCGGCATGGACGTGCTCGCCGAAGTGCATGACGAGGCCGAACTGGACCGGGCGCTGAAGCTCGAGACGAAGCTCATCGGCATCAACAACCGCGACCTCAAGACCTTCGCCACCACGCTCATGACGACCGAGCGTCTCGCGCCGCTGGTGCCATCCGACCGCATCGTCATCGCCGAGAGCGGCATCGCCACCCATGACGATCTCGGTCGGCTTGCCGCTTGCGGCGTGCGCGCTTTTCTCGTGGGCGAAAGCCTGATGCGGCAGGCGGATGTCGCCGCGGCGACGCGCGCTTTGCTCACCGGATCTCCTGCGCAGGCGGAGGCAGCGCAATGACGGCGCGACTCAGCCATCTCAACGACAAAGGCGAAGCCCGCATGGTCGATGTCTCCGCCAAGGAGGTGACCTCGCGCATGGCACGCGCCGAGGGCTTTGTCGCCATGGCGCCGGCGACACTCGATCTGATCCTCTCGGGCCAGGCGCCCAAGGGCGATGTGCTGGCGACCGCCCGCATCGCCGGCATCATGGCCGCGAAGCGCACGCATGAGCTGATCCCGCTCTGCCACGCGCTGCCGCTTTCCGAGGTGACCGTCGAATTCGAGCCGTCGCGCGACCCTGCGGGGCTTCGCGTGGAGGCGACGGCGAAGGTCGACGCCAAGACCGGAGTCGAGATGGAGGCGCTTGTGGCGGTCTCGGTCGCCTGCCTCACCATTTACGACATGGCGAAAGCGGTGGACCGCGCGATGTCCTTCTCCGGCATCCGCTTGATGGAAAAGACCGGCGGCCGCTCCGGCCACTTCAAGCGCTGATGGCTCTCCTTTCCGTCGCTGAGGCTTTGGCTCGCGTGACAAGCGGGTTGATGCCATTGGACACAGAGCGCGTGGCACTTGACCAGGCAAGCGGCCGGGTGCTTGCGGAGGATCTCGCCGCGCGTCTCACCCAGCCGCCCTTCGATGCCTCGGCCATGGACGGCTATGCGGTACGTGCCGCCGACGTGGCCTCCCTCCCCGCGACGCTCAAGCTGATCGGCGCCTCGCTTGCCGGCACGGGCTTCGACGGTCGCGTTGGACGCGGCGAAGCGGTACGCATCTTCACCGGCGCGCCTGTGCCGCGGGGCGCCGACACGATCGTGATCCAGGAGAATGCCGACCAGACCGGGGATGTGGTCACGGTGAAGGACGCTGCGCCCGGCCGGCATATCCGCCCGCGCGGCCAGGACTTCAAACAGGGCGAAGTGCTGCTTAAAGCCGGGACGCGGCTTGGTCCTCGCGAACTGATGCTGGCCGCAGCCATGAACCAGGCCGAGCTTACCGTACGCCGCAAGCCAAGGGTGGCGATCCTTGCCACGGGCGATGAGGTGGTGCCGCCGGGCTCCGAGCCGACCAAGGATCAGATCGTCTCCTCCGTGCCTTATGGGCTTGCCGCACTGATCGAGCGCCATGGCGGTGAGGCCATGAGCCTCGGCATCGCCAAGGACGAGCCCGAGAGCCTGGTCACGCTCGCCCGCGCGGGTAGAGCCGCGGATATCCTCCTTACCATCGGCGGCGCCTCGGTCGGCGAGCGCGATCTCGTGGCGAGCGCGCTGAAGCCGGAAGGACTTGAGCTCGATTTCTGGAAGATCGCCATGCGGCCGGGAAAGCCCTTGCTCTATGGCCGGCTCGGCAGCCAGCGCGTGGTCGGCTTGCCCGGGAACCCGGTGTCAGCCTTCGTCTCGGCGCTCGTCTTTCTCGTGCCGATGCTGGAGCGGATGCTGGGGCTTGTTCAGCCGACGAGAGCCCAGTCCGAGGCGCTGCTGGGAGAAGGCCTGCAAGCCAATGGGGAGCGGGAGCATTACATGGGCGCGGTGTCGGAGTGGCGCGAGGACGGCATGCGTGTCGTGCGTCCCCTGCCCTCGCAGGACTCTTCGCTCGTCGCCGGGCTCAGCCGCACCGACTGCCTCATCGTACGGGTGCCGCAGGCGCCGGCTTTGCCGCAAGGCGCCCGCGTGAGGATCATTCCGCTTGAGCTCGATTAAGAGGCCGGAAACCCGAATCGCCCGAGGTCACTCTTCCGGCGGCGTCCTACCGTATTTTGTGGCATTCCCGCTTGCGGAACACAAACAGAACAGATAAACTGTTCATGATTTGTACAAGCAGGCGCCCGCAAACGTTAAGGGCGTCGAACAAAGTACTAACCGCTCAGAGGGGACCATGCTCACGTCGAAGCAAAAAGAGCTTCTTATGTTCATTCATGAGCGGTTGAAAGAGACCGGCGTTCCCCCCTCTTTCGATGAGATGAAAGAGGCGCTCGACCTCAAGTCGAAGTCCGGCATTCATCGGCTGATCACCGCGCTCGAGGAGCGCGGTTTCGTGCGCCGCCTGCCGCACCGGGCGCGGGCGATGGAGATTGTACGGCTGCCCGAGTCCATGCCCCAACCCTTTGCCCAGCGGTCCCGCGGCTTCTCTCCGAGCGTGATCGAGGGGAGCTTGGGCCGCGTGCCTCAGGTCGCCGAGGGCGAGAGCCTGCCCCAAACCGTGAGCGTGCCGGTCATGGGCCGTATCGCCGCGGGCGTGCCCGTGGAGGCGATCCAAACCCGTCTCAGCACCGTTGAGGTGCCACCCGAGCTCCTCAGCAAAGGCGAGCATTACGCGCTCGAGGTCAAAGGCGATTCCATGATTGAGGCGGGCATCCTCGAAGGCGACACCATCATTGTCAGGAAATGCGAGGATGCGAGCAACGGCGATATCGTCGTGGCCCTGGTCGATGAGGAGGAAGCGACGCTCAAGCGCTTGCGCCGCAGAGGCGACTCCATCGCGCTCGAAGCCGCCAATCCGGCCTATGAAACGCGCATTTTCGGCCCTGACCGGGTGCGCGTGCAGGGACGTCTTGTGGGCTTGATCCGCCGCTACTAAGACGTCCTTCCGTCAGTCCTCTGGATTGCCGTCGAAGCTCTTGTCCGCTTTCTCCGCCCCGCCGTCGTCGCGAAGGGTTCCAGCTGAGCGCGGGGCATCATCCTCGCCACGGTTCGATCAGGGACCCAGGGTCGATGCCCGCGCGAGGCTGCGACCGTCTCGGTCCTGATCGAGAGGCCCTCGATATACAGCGCGTGCGCGCCCTCAGCCCTCAGCACGCGTCGATCGACGATGACCCGCGCCGCGCGGCATCGCTGACCGATGGTGAAGGGCGCGATGACGATATCGGCAATGCGGCAATCCTCCTCGACCGCGCCTTCATGGCGGATGAGGGCAACGGTCTTGCCTTTGACCGTGCCGATGCAGCCGAGGCTGTCGCAGCGAAAGGCACCTTCATCGGACGAAGCGGCCGCAGCATCGCGGTCGTCGCCATCGGCAAGCAGCCAATTGTCGACGCTGTAGCTTGCGGCCGTCGCTGGCGGAAAGACCAGATTGCCGCTCTCAGACCTAAGCGCCGCCGTGGCGCCTTCCCGCTCGATGAGAATGTCAGGCCGCTCACTCCCCGGCGCCAGCGCGATGCCGAGCGCGGCGATGACGAGGCCGAGCGCGCGAGTACGCGTCTGCCACAGGCAGCCCCACAGCCCGCCCAGTGCGATGAGGAGGAGCGCCAGCCCGGAGATGCGTGGCAAGATCGTGACGGCGCCAGGCCATGACCCCACCCATTCGCCCGCGTCCACCATCAGCTCGATGCCGAGACCCATCGCCCGCAGCGGCCAAGTCTCGAGACCGAACGGCATGGCGATCAGGCTCAGCACCGCCATGGGCATGATCAGCAGGCTGACCAGCGGCGCCGCGAGCAGATTGGCGATCAGCCCGTAATGCGTCATGCGATGGAAGTGGTAGACGGCAAACGGTGCGATCGCCGTGCCGGCGACGAGCGTCGTGAACGCTGCG
>JBAUOI010000047.1:0-2389 GCA_049579665.1 Methyloceanibacter sp. | reverse complement strand
GCTTGAGGTTCATAGGGTCCTCCGGCAGAACATTGCCGCAGTTCTAATATAGCGAATTGCATAACGAGGGGGGAGTGCCGACCACCGGTTAGGAGCATGTCCGCTGTGGGTCAGAAGCTGACCTCACCGATGCGCGGCCGAGGGTCCGCTAAGTGCCATCAGCGGACTTCCGCAACTAGACTGGCCTAACTCTAGCGGTCTTCGCCGATCTTCACGCTTAATGTGGCTGACAAGCCGTTTGAACGGCTCATCGAGATCGACGGGGCCGACCCAAAAAATGCCTCTGGAACCCCAATCTCGTTAGGGGCAGAATCGTCGCCGCGCCGCCCACTTGAGGGAGAGAAGGATGGGACAAGCTGAAAAGCCCCCTATCACTGTCATCGAGCCAGAAAACCTTGAGACGGTGTTTATCACCGGGGGCCATGTCGAGGCGATCGACACACAAACCGTTCGCATAGTGGCTTGGGTTGACAGGCCGACAACCAACTCGCGCAAAATAGTAGCTCGCGTGGCTGCGCCGTTAAGTGTGGCTATCGAAATGAATATGCAAATGCAGAAGGCAATAGCTCAAGTGATAGGCGAGCTTCAACATGACATAGAGGAGCGTCATGAGTGAATGCGCCATTTACAGTTCTGGAGCACCCAGAAGGACCGCATAGAACCTTCCGCACCGTAGCGGAAGCCCTACTTCACTTTACGGATGTGTTCGCCGACGGATGATTGCTGGTCGGCCAGATGCTGCCCACCGCTATCAACGGCACTGACGCCACCTCATGACATCCCCAGAACCCTCAACGAGCGAGCGCGTCTTTATGAAGCGCGCTGTGGAAGCGGCGATCCGGATAGGTGCGATCGCCGGTCTTATCGTCTGGTGCTTCATAATCGCGCGGCCGTTCCTCATACCCATCGTCTGGGGCGCCATCATCGCGGTCGCAATCTTTCACGGTTACGAAAAATTACGAGCTGCCCTCGGAGGCCGACGCATCACGGCGGCGGTGCTGATCACGGTGTTAATGCTGGTTCTGTTGGTCGCGCCATCGGTGCTCCTTGGCGATTCGCTTGTGAGCGGCGCGCGTTACGTCGTGGACTCTTTTCAGAGTGGAGAACTCCACATTCCGCCACCGCCGGATAGCGTCGCTCACTGGCCGCTGATTGGCGAGCCCATCGCCAAAGCCTGGACCCTCGCATCCGAAGATCTAGAGGCTGCGCTGCGCCAGGCCAGTCCCCTACTGAAGGGCTTCGGTAGCTGGCTCCTGGGCGCCGCTGCAGGCGCCGGACTTGCGCTCTTGCAGTTCGTACTGGCGATTCTCATCGCCGGAGCTTTACTCGCCAATTCTGAGGCCGCGGGCCGGGCGACGCGCGCGGTTGCGAAACGGCTCGCGGGAGAACGTGGCCTGGAGTTCGCGAGCGTTGCCGAGCAGACCGTGCGCAGTGTGGCGAGCGGAATTCTCGGCGTCGCCTTGATCCAGGCGCTACTTGCGGGGCTCGGTTTTCTAGTAGCCGGCGTCCCGGCCGCGGGGCTGCTTACCCTTATCTGCCTTGTTTTTGGTGTGATCCAACTGGGTGTAGTGATCGTATTGATCCCTGCAGTGATTTACCTGTTTTCAACAGCGGACACAGTCACCGCGGTGGGATTCCTAATCTGGGCCATCCTAGTTGCGCCGGTAGACAATATCCTCAAGCCAATTCTATTGGGTCGCGGCGTCGATGTGCCCATGCTGATCATCTTCGTGGGTGCCATCGGCGGCTTTCTCAGCGCAGGAATCATCGGCCTGTTTATAGGCGCTGTCGTCTTGGCCCTCGGCTACAAGCTCTTTCTCGCCTGGCTGGCGCAGGACTCGACGCCCGAGACAGCCGTTGACGCCGGCGAGACCGAAATCAAATAAGATGCTTCTGATGTCCCTGCTTTCCGATCCTGCAGATGACAGAACAGGGTGAAATGTCCGCTTTGGGTCATAAGCAGACGTTGGAGCAGGTGTCGGAGATGTCCGCCTTACCCCCAAAAGCGGACACGCGGCGAGCCCGCACGAAGAGTCCGCTATGTGCCAGAAGCAGACGTCCGGCTAGTCGTGGCGGCGGGTGGGCACGCCCACTGACCCGCTGCCGCTAATCTCAATCTTGCCGTCAAAATCCTATTGGATCGGCGCGCCGCTAAGTGCGCGTTATGCGAGTAC
Source organism: Methyloceanibacter sp. (assembly GCA_049579665.1). Classification (GTDB taxonomy): domain Bacteria; phylum Pseudomonadota; class Alphaproteobacteria; order Rhizobiales; family Methyloligellaceae; genus Methyloceanibacter. Next base: position 215 of record JBAUOI010000047.1, on the reverse strand, counting down.
ATGGAGACTAGGGAGATAATGATGGCGCGAAGCTCGAACCCCGATAAACGTTCACCTAAGAATGGCCTCGATCGGCGATCGATCCTCCTGAGCGGCGCATCACTCGTCGCCCTTTCGGCGTTAGGAGCGCACAAGGCGGAAGCCCAGTCACCAGGCGCTCCAACCGCGCAACCGCAAGCTTCGGGATCCAAGCCCAACATCCTCGTCATCTACGG
>JBAUOI010000046.1:0-1770 GCA_049579665.1 Methyloceanibacter sp. | reverse complement strand
CCGCCGAATAGTGGCGGCAGTGGGCAAGGACTGGTTTCGGTCCGTTTGATATCCTACTGCTCGCCATCGGCCTGCTGCTGTGCTTGGGCGGTACGGCGCGCGCGGACGATCTGCCGCAACCGCCCTGCGTAGCCTCACCGCCCGACCCTGACTATGCGGCCGTGGGCAACACGCCCAATATTCGAGTCTGGAATCGACGCGAGCAAACGGCTCCGTGGGTGCCGCCAGCATGCACCGGCTGGACCGCGAAGGTTGATGGCGTGCTCGTGGCCGTCGCCGGCAGCTTCTCCGATGGCAGCGCCGATGATCTGCTCAAGCGCTTCGGTTCGATTTCCCGCCTGGAGGGGCTCCGCTATTGGTCCGTGTCGGAAGCCGGCTGGCGGACTCTGATCACCCATGCGACGGCACTCGATGGACCCGATCTCGGCCATCCCCGGCAGGACTTCACCGTCGCAGAGATGAAGAGCGGATCAGAGCTCTATTTCGCACAGGCGGACAATCGCGCTTCCGCAGACGTCATCTACCGCATGCAGGTGAAGCAGGCAGGCCCCTCCCGACTCGTGATCGCAATCGATAACGTGACCGCCGTGCGCAGATACCTCATTCCGTTTTTCGAGCCCGGCGACTTGCAATCGGTTCACTACCTCGAACGGAACGGGTCGGGCCTGTGGAGCTATTACGGCTTGGCCTGGGCCGGCGAGAACATGTCCTCGCAGCTCTTGGTTCCCGAGACGTCCTACGTCAACCGCGCGCTCGCACTGTACAGCCACTTCGCGGCAGTCCCGCTCGCGAGATGAAGCCATGAGCCACGCCTAGCACCCGCGCCAGCGTTCTGATCAAGCGCCGAGAAAAATACCGCGGACGAAATCGCGATAGAGCATCACCTGGCGCGGCAGCGCGTCTTTGTCCTTGACGATGCGCGACAGGATGATGCCGCCGTCGGCCATCACCGACAGCATATCGGCGACGTCGTCGAGATCGACCTTGATGCGCGGCGGATAGCGCGCCGCGATCAGGTCGAGCCGCGCGCGGAACCGCTTGCGCCAACCGAGTACCGCCGCCTCGTTGAGATCGCGCACCTCCTTGTCGAACAGCCGCTCCTGATAGCAGAACGACGCGACGAGGCAACCGGGATGGCCATTGGGAAGATCGGCCATCAGCTCCGACAGCATCTTGAGGCCGACCAGAAAGCCGTGCAGCGGATCCTCGTTGAGCTGATCGGCGCGCCCGAACAGCTCATCGAACAACGCATTCTCTCGCTCGACGTAACGGACCAGAAGGGCCTTGGCGAGCTCGCCCTTGTCTTGGAAATGATAAAAGAATCCGCCCTTGGTGATGCCGACCGCGGCGATCAGCTCCTCGATCGAGGTGGCGGCGAATCCCTTCTCCAACACGGCCGCCTCGGCCGCGTCGAGAATGCGCTCGCGCGTGTCTCCGCCCTTCCGCTGCTGCACGTCCTGCATGCTCGTATCTCCGCGTGGCTACTGTACCACGGGTACAGTTGACGTGGGCGCCACTCCCACCTGGCTCGTCATGGCCGGGCTTGTCCCGGCCATCCACATCACCGATTCTCAGCGAAAATTCGTGGATGCCCGGCACTTCGGCCGGGCCCTTCCCAACAACACGGCAGCGCTTCCGGTGCACCACGAGTTCACTAGCATCCGTGGCTTACCGATCGCATTTTCCGGGTACACACGGGGGCCCTCGCCCCCACTCACCCGGAGATTCGACCATGACAAATGTTCAGCACGCCAAATATCGCGGTCGCTT
>JBAUOI010000045.1:0-3597 GCA_049579665.1 Methyloceanibacter sp. | reverse complement strand
GCGCTGCTCAGCGGCACCGTCGAGGCGCGCAAAATCGCCATAGTCGATCCGGTGTTGCGCCTCGACCTCAAGGCCGACGGTACCGGCAATTGGAGCGATGTGGGCCGCCGTGGCGTGGCGCTGCCCTTCGCGCCCAAAGACGTGCTGCTCGACTCCGTCAGCATCAGCGGCGGCAAGGTCGAGATCACCAAGCAGGGCGTGCCGCAACTCACCCTCGACGGCCTCAACGGCGAAGCCAATGCCCAGTCGCTGTCGGGCCCCTACAAGGTGTCGGCCAATTACAGCTTCGAACGCCGCCCGCAAGAGCTCCGATTCTCGACCAGCTTGCCCGATGAAGCTGGGCTGTTCCGCATCAAGTCGTCGCTCCGCGACCTCGATCGCAACACCACCTATCTGCTCGATGGCGGCGTGACCGGGCTCGGCGCCGCGCCCGCCTATGACGGCACCATCGTCGTGCGCGCCGCGAATGTTGCCGCCGACAGCGGGGACGATGCGGAAGCAGATGCTGAGAAAGACAATCAGCCAACGGGGGTCGTGCCGCGCGACAAGAGCTTGCTCTACGAGTTGAAGGGCCCGCTCAAGGCGACGCCCGACCGCGCCGAGTTTTCCGATTTCGACCTCACCATCCACGCCAAGGGTCATCCGCAGATTTTCAAGGGCAAGCTGACCTTCGCTTTCGGCGAGCGCATCACCGCCGATGGCGCGCTGATGGCAGGTTTCGTCGATCTCGATGCCTTGTTCGCGGCGCCCGGCGCCGAGCAGCGGCCATCGCCCGCCACGGTCCTCTATATGTTCGCCGACGAGGTGCTTGGTGAGGCGGGAGAGGTCCGCGACGGCTCGCTGCAAGTCGCCATCGAGCAGGCAAGCCTCGGCGGCGATCTCGTCGGCGCCGTCGATATGACGCTTACCGCCAAGGACGGCGTACTGACGATCGGGCGGCTCAAAGCCGTGCTGCCCGGCAAGAACAGCATCGAGACGTCAGGCCGGCTCACCCGCGGCGAGTTCGGCCCGGTGTTCGCCGGCCCGGTCAAGGTCGAGGGTTCCGGTTTGCGGTCTCTCACCCGTTGGGCCGCCGGCGACCGTGACATGTCGGGGCAGGCCTCGATCGGCGATTTTGTCTTCACGGCCAATGCCAGCATCGGCGATGGCGAGCTCAATCTTGCCGACGCCACCGGCGAGCTGAGCGGCACCAAGTTCCGCGGTAATTTGCGGCTCCACGGCGGCGAGCGCCCGCTGATCGAGCTTAATCTCGACAGCGACCGTCTCGATTTGCGCGAAGTGATGGCCGAAGGCTCGCTCTGGCAGTTCTGGACACCGGCCTCGGCGAGCCAAGCGGATGCCGCTGACAAGAGCCCGTTCGCCGAGCTTCCCGACAACGACCTCCGCGTGACGTTACGCGTCGGCGAGCTTCTGCTTCCCAATATCCCGCCCGGCAAACTCGATGCGCGCTTCGCGCTACAGAGCGGCACGCTCGACGTTGAGCAACTCGACTTCGCCGCCTCGAGCACGCTCGCCCTGAACGGCAAGGGCCGCATCGAGCATCTGCACGACAAGCCATCGGGCCGGGTCGATTTCGCGCTGCAAGCCGCCAACGCCGATAGCTTGCGCATCGTCGCCGCCCTGTTCGGTCTGCCGGAGGGCGTCAGCCGCTCGATGCATCTGTCGACGCTCGCGCCCATGAACGTGCATGTCAGCCTGGTGGCGGCGCGCGAAGGCGACTTGACCAATGCCTCGATCGAGCTCGGCGGCAAGGCGGGAACCTCCGATGTCTCGCTCATGGCGCGGGCGCTCGGCGACCCCGCCAAGCCCGGCGAGGCGAAGATCGACGTCGACGGCAAGGTCGTCGGCGAGAAGCCGCAAGCCTTCCTGGTCCTGCTGTTCCCCGACCTTCCGCTCGAACGCATTGTCACGCCGGCCGGCAGTGCTGGCAGGCTGATCGTCAAGCTCTCGGGCGTGCCGAATTCCAAGGTCACGGGCCAGGCTGCGCTCGAGACGGCGCCGATCGAGGTCGCCTTTGTCGGGCAGGGCTCGCTCCAGCCGGACGGCCTCGCGCTCGCCGGCAAGGGCGCCGTCGTCAGCCGGGATGCGAGCGCCGCGCTCACTTTGCTCGGCTTCGAGGCGCCGCCGAGCGCCGCCAATATCCCATTGAGTCTCAAACTCGACCTCACCAAGCAAGCCTCGGCAATCGATCTTGCCGCCATAAATGGCAGCATCGCCGGCGAGGCTGTCTCCGGCTCGGCCCGTTTCGACATCGGCGGCGCCAAGACGCGCTTCGCCCTGTCGGGGAACGCCGGCAGCATCTCGCTGCCGTCCCTGCTTGGCGTGCTGGTGGCGTGGCATCGCACGCCGTCGACCGAGGAGATGCTTGGCGCGATCGGCGCCGGCGCCTCGGAGGTCTGGCCCTCGCGCGGCTTCTCGCTCGGCCCGGTCGAGCAGGCCGAAGGGCAAATCAGTCTCAAGGCCAACACGCTTTCCCTCGGCTCGGCCGTGAAGGTGCAGGACGCCACGCTGACCGCTGCGGTCGGCAAGGACGGGCTCTCTGTCACCGATCTCAAAGGCCGCCTGTTCGGCGGCAACTTGCTTGCTTCGGGCAGCCTCGCCCCGCGCGGCAATGGCGCCGAGGTCGCCGCCCGCGCGGACCTGAAGGGCGGCAAGCTGGAAGATCTTACCAAGAGCGTCACCGGATCGGCGCTCGTCAAAGGTCCCTTCGATCTTGCCTTCAACGTTCAGGGCGAGGGCTTGAGCCCTCCCGGCGTAGTCGCCGGCTTGAGCGGGGAGGGAGCGCTGTCGCTGGGCGCCGGCGTTCTCCAGTCGCTGTCCTCCGCGCCGTTGCGTGGCGTCGCCGCGATGGCCGGCAGGAAAACCATCAAGGTCGACAAGGAAGAGATCGAGGCGGAAGCGAAAGGCGTGCGCGAGAAGATCACCAAGGGCATCTATCGATATGCTCCGGCCAAATTCGCCTTCGAGGTGAGGAATGGCACGCTTCGCCTCGCGCCTGTGGCGCTGTTGAGCACGGGCGCCGAGACCAAGATCAACGGCTATGTCGAGCTTGCCAGCCTCAAGCTCGACAGCGAATGGACCGTGAACCTGAGCGGCCCAGGCAGCAAGGACGTTCCTCCGGTCAGCCTGCTCTTCACCGGCACGCTCAACAAGGCCGCCGAGATCAAGCCGGCGATCGACACCGCTGCCATCGAGGCCTACCTCACCATTCGGCGCATGCAGGAGGACGTCGAGCGGCTCGAGACGCTCGATGTAAGCGGCCGAACGCCAGAGCCTTCGGACGCGGCACCTGAGGAGACCACCTCGGCGGTGCCCGAGGAGCCTGCCGAGCCCCTGTCGGACACAGCGCCCATGCCCGAGCCAGAGCCGCTTGAGCAATCGCGCCCGACCGCCGCGACAGAGCAGCCCAACCAGGCGATCCCGCAATCCTCACCCTCCGCCGAGGCCTCACCCTCGGCGATCGATTTGCTTCGGGAAGCCTGGCAGACCGAGCCGGTGATATCGGCGGCACCCAAGCCCGCCGAGGCCATGCCTACGCCTCCCGCCGAGATCGCGGCGCCGACACCGCCGCCGGCATCCTCTGCCACGGTGGATGCG
>JBAUOI010000044.1:0-2835 GCA_049579665.1 Methyloceanibacter sp. | reverse complement strand
GCCGATGGCCACCGCGCTCGCCCAAGAGGCCCGCGACCGTCGCGCCGCGCCCGAGGAGGAGGAAGAGACGCCCGACGTCGAGTCCGTCTTCGCCAAGCTGAAAGAGTTGAAGCGCACCGACGTCCCGTCCGAGTAGCGGCGAGTTATCCCTCCCCGTAAGGGGAGGGAGTCGCGACCCCTGACCTGAGTCAGGGCGATTTCTGAGCCTGATCAAAGCGGAACGGCTCGGAGCGCGCCATCGTCGGCACCTCATTTCCTTAGAGGTGCTTCATGGCCGCGATCGACATGTTCTATTTGGGATTGGTGCTAGCAGCGATGTTCGGGTTCGCCGCCGCGCTCGCTTATTACTCCCACCACTAGTCCATCAGGTTGAGGTCATAAGGCTCGGAGGCTGAACTCTCCCGGCTTCCGATCTCTGGATTCGCGATTGCCGATCGGCTCTCGCCTTCGCTAGGGTGCGACAAGGAAACGCGCTCTTCGAGGATGGCGATGGCCAATCCTTATGACACCGGCCTCGACAAGACGCCGGCGAATTATCAGCCGCTGACTCCGCTCGTGTTCCTCGAGCGCGCGGCGAGCGTGCATCCCGACCATGCCGCCGTCATTCACGGCAAGTCGCGCCTCTCCTATGCGGAGTTCTACGCACGGAGCCGCAAGCTCGCCTCCGCGCTTGCATCGCGCGGCATCGGCGTCGGCGACACCGTTTCGGTGATGCTCGCCAACACCCCCGCCATGCTCGAAGCCCATTACGGCGCGCCGATGACCGGCGCCGTGCTCCACTCCATCAACACGCGGCTCGACGCGCCTTCCGTCGCCTTCATGCTCGACCATGCCAAGACCAAGGTGCTGATCGGCGACACCGAGTTCGGCGGAGTGCTGAATGAGGCGTTGCAGCAGGCCAAGGTGAAACCGCTGCTCATCGATTACCGCGACCTCGAATGCGGCGCGGAGGGGACGCGGCTCGGCAATCTCGACTATGAGGCGTTCATCGCCGAGGGCGACCCGGCATTCCCCTGGGCCATGCCGTCAGACGAATGGAACGCGATCTCGCTCAATTATACCAGCGGCACCACCGGCAATCCGAAGGGCGTGGTCTATCACCATCGCGGCGCGGCGCTGATGTGCTACTCGAACGCCCTCGCCACCGGCATGGGCCAGCACCCGGTCTATCTCTGGACCTTGCCCATGTTCCATTGCAACGGCTGGTGCTTCCCCTGGTCGATCAGCCTGCTCTCCGGCACACATGTCTGCCTGCGCGCGGTCCGCGCCAAGCCGATGTATGACGCGATCGCCGAGCATAAGGTGACGCATCTCTCAGGCGCCCCTTTCGTCATGTCGGCGCTGCTCAATGCCACCGAGGACGAGCGGCGCATGTTTCCCCAGCGCGTCGCCTTCAGCCATGCCGCGGCCCCGCCGCCGGCCGCCGTGCTCGCCAAGATGGACGAGTCCGGCTTCGAACTGACGCATCTTTATGGGCTGACCGAGACCTACGGTCCCGCCACGCTGAACGAATGGCACGCGGCCTGGGATGAGCTTCCCGCCGAAGACCGGCTCGGCAAGCGCATCCGCCAGGGCGTGCGCTATCACGCGCTCGAGGATCTCACGGTGATGGACCCCGAGACCATGCAGGAGGTGGAAGCCGACGGCGAGACGCTGGGCGAGGTCATGTTCCGCGGCAATATCGTGATGAAGGGCTATCTGCACAACGAGAAGGCCACCGAGGCAGCTTTCGCCGGCGGCTGGTTCCATTCCGGCGATCTCGGCGTGATGCATCCGGACGGCTATATCCAGCTGAAGGATCGCTCCAAGGACATCATCATCTCCGGCGGCGAGAACATTTCGTCGATCGAGGTGGAGGACGTGCTCTACAAGCACCCCGCCGTCGCCGCCGCGGCCGTCGTCGCCAAGCCCGATCAGAAATGGGGCGAGACGCCATGCGCCTTCGTCGAGCTCAGGCCCGGCGCGGAAGCCACGGCGGAGGAGATCATCGCCTGGTGCAAAGGGAAGCTCGCCCGCTACAAATGCCCGAGCTGCGTCGTGTTCGTCGAGCTGCCCAAGACCTCGACCGGCAAGATTCAGAAATTCAAGCTGCGCGATCTGGCAAAAGACGTGTGAGAGGTGCCGCTACGCGGCATCGGCCGGACGAACGCGCTTCGCGATCTCTTTGCCACGCTCGGCTTCGATCACGGCGATATCGTACTGGCTTTGCAAATCGAGCCAGAACTGCGCCCGGTTGCCGAAATAACGGCCGAGGCGGACGGCCGTGTCCGCCGTTATTGAGCGCCGCCCATTGAGAATGTCGGTGATGCGGCCAGACGGCACGCTGAGATCGAGCGACAGCCGGTTTGCGCTGAGCCCGCGAGCGTCAAGCTCGCGCTTCAGGAAGCGACCGGGATGCACAGCCAGCGTCATTTCATTCACCCTTAATGATAGTCGACAATCTCGACCTGATAGGCATCGCCCTTGCGGAACTCGAAGCAAATTCGCCACGACCCGTTCACAGTCATCGCCCATTGCTGTTTGCGAGCGCCCTTGAGCTTGTGTAGCCCCACACTCTTAAGGGGGCTCAAGTCATGCAGCGACTTCACGACGTGCAAGGCCAGCAACAAATCAATGGTCGCTTCAAAATCCAAGCCCCGGAATTGGTTCGGTTCGCCGCCTTCCCAAACCTTGCGGGTCGCGGCATTACGCCAAGACCAGATCATGGCTAAAATGTACTACGCAATACGGTGAACCGCAAATTTTTGAGGTTCGCGTGCGGACTCTAGCGCGGATTCCGGTTGCGCCCGGCCAAGCCTCGCGCCAAGCTTGGCCTCAAGGGGGATGGGGCCATAC
>JBAUOI010000043.1:0-5961 GCA_049579665.1 Methyloceanibacter sp. | reverse complement strand
GCGCTGCTCCAAGCGATCTCCGGTTCGGCCCGCGCCCAGGACGCGCCGGCCGCTGCGCCCGCCGCACCCCCGCCGGTCACGGCGCCGCAGACGGATGCCGCATCAACCTCCCCCGCCGATTTCGCGCTCAAGGCGTCATTGCAGACCCATCTCGCTTACGTCATCACCGGCGACCCCGAGATCGATCGCGCCAGCGAGGAAGGCCTGAGCGGATTGAGCAAGGTATTGCGCGCGCGCACGGCGCTGGAGCCGGCCGATCCCATGGGCGTCGATATCGACAAGGACGAGCTTGCCTTCTTCCCGATCCTATATTGGCCCGTGCGTGAAGATGCGCAGCCTCTCTCGGACGCAACGCTCGCCAAAATCGATGCCTTCATGAAGCAAGGCGGCCTGATCGTGTTCGATACGCGCGACCACGAGACCGGCTTCTCCGGCACCGGCGCCCAAGGCAAGGCGCTCACCCGCCTGATCGGCCAGCTCGACATTCCACCGCTGGAGCCCGTGCCAGAAAGCCACGTGCTCACCAAGTCGTTCTATCTGATGCACAGCTTTCCCGGCCGCTGGGACGGCGGTGAGCTCTGGGTCGAGGCCGAGCCGCAAGACGAGGCCGAACGCAGCGAGCGCTCGCGCCGCACCGATGGCGTGAGCTCGATCGTCATCACCTCAAACGACCTTGCCGGCGCCTGGGCGCTCGACGAGTCGAACCGGCCGATCTATCCGACCGTGCCGGGCGGCGAGGTCCAGCGCGAGATGGCGTTTCGGGCCGGCGTCAACATCGTGATGTACGCGCTCACTGGCAACTACAAGGCCGATCAGGTGCATGTCCCTGCCCTGCTCGAGCGGTTGGGGCAGTGACGTCATGAGCTGGTCGATCGAGTTCCTGCCTTTTGTGCCCTGGCCGGTCTTATGGTCGCTCGCCGGCTTGGGCGCGGTGCTGCTCGCGCTGCTGTTCTGGCGCTCGCGCCGCGGCGCCATTTTCCGGCTGTTGAGCTACGCGCTGCTCTTGCTCGCCATCGCCAACCCGCAATTGAAGCAGGAGGATCGCGAGCCGCTCAACGACGTGCTCGCCGTGGTGGTCGACGACAGCCAGAGCCAGGCGATCGCCGGCCGTACCGCGCGCACCGCCGAACTGCGCAAGGAATTGGAGGAGCGGCTCAAAGCCTTCCCCAATCTCGATGTGCGCTGGGTGAATTCGACCTCGACCTCGGCCGACAGCGAGCGCGACGGCACCATGCTGTTCACCGATCTCGCGCAAGCTCTCGCCGACGTGCCGCCTGACCGACTTGCCGGCGTGATCATGATCACCGACGGCGAGGTGCATGACGTGCCCGCTTCAGCCGCGGGCCTCGGCTTCGACGCGCCAGTGCATGCGCTGCTCACCGGCAAGCCCGGCGAGTTCGACCGCAGGCTTCAGGTGTTGAGCGCGCCGCGGTTCGGCATCGTCGGCTCTAGCCAGAACATCGAGGTCAAGATCACCGACACGACAACGGCGCCGGGCGGCGGAGGTCCGGTCAAGCTGACCGTGACGCATCAAGACCAGCCGCCCGTCATGCAGAGCGTGCAGCTCGGCGAAAAGGTCGAGATTCCGGTCAATATCGACCATGCCGGTCCCAACATCGTCGAGATCGAGGCCGAGCCGGCCAAGGGCGAGCTCACCACGGTCAATAATCGCGCCGTGCTGACGGTCGAGGGCGTGCGCGAGAATCTGCGCGTGCTGCTGGTCTCTGGCGAGCCGCACGCCGGCGAGCGCACGTGGCGCAACATGCTGAAATCCGACGCTTCGGTCGACCTCGTGCATTTCACCATTCTGCGTCCGCCGGAGAAGCAGGACGGCACGCCGATCAATCAGCTCTCGCTGATCGCCTTCCCGACCCGCGAGCTGTTCCAGGAGAAGCTCGACCAGTTCGATCTGATCATCTTCGACCGCTACCAGCGGCGCGGGGTGCTGCCTTTGCTCTATCTGGAGAATGTCGCCCGCTACGTGGAGAAGGGGGGCGCGGTGCTCGTCTCGGCGGGCGACGATTATGCTTCCCCGCTCAGCCTCTATCGCTCGCCGCTCGGCCAGATCCTCCCCGCCGTGCCGTCGGGCCGCGTGGTCGAGGAGCCGTTCAAGCCGCGCCTCACCGAGCTTGGCGAGAAGCACCCCGTGACCAGCGACCTGCCTGGCTCATCGGGCCAGGAGCCCTCTTGGGGACACTGGTTCCGCGTGGTCGATGTCAGCCCGCGTGACGCCGAGGTGCTGATGAAGGGCGCGCAAGACAGGCCGCTGCTGATCATCGGTCAGCGCGGCGAGGGCCGCGTCGGCATGCTGCTCTCCGATCACGCCTGGCTCTGGGCGCGCGGCTATGAAGGTGGCGGACCTTACACCGATCTCCTGCGCAGGCTCGCCCATTGGCTGATGAAGGAGCCCGACCTCGAGGAGGAGACACTAAAAGCGACGAGCCGCGGCCAGACGCTCTCCATCGAGCGCCGTTCGGTGAAGGACGAGGTCGAGCCCGTCACCATAACTGCCCCCTCGGGCAAGGAGGAGACCGTCACACTCGACAAAGGCGAACGCGGCCTGTGGCGCAAGGCCATGACCGTGAGCGAGCAGGGCGTCTACCGCATTTCCTCAGGGAAGCTCGCGAGTGTGGTCACGGTCGGCAACGCCAATGCGCGCGAACTCGCCGCCGTCACCGCGACCGATGCCGTGCTCACGCCCATTCTCGACGAGACCGGCGGCGGCAGTTTCTGGCTCGGCCGGAACGACGCGGACGGCGCGAAGCTGCCGCGCCTGGTAATGCTGCGTGGCGGGCACGTCATGCACGGCGACGATTGGCTCGGGCTGCACAAGCGCGATGCCTATCACGTCAAGGGCGTTCGCCTGTTCCCGCTATTTACCGGCTTGCTCGCCCTTGGCCTATTGCTCGGCCTATTGGCTGCCACCTGGTTCCGCGAAGGCCATTAGCGCGCATGGCCCTTGACCTGGCCCGCGGCGCCTTGCATCGCGCCCGGAACCAACTCTACGGCGAGGAGACGCGCGGGATCGACCGGACCCGGCAGCGTGATCTGCCCTGGCGACACGGGCTGGAAGCCGAAGCGGCCGTAATAGGGCACGTCGCCGACGAGCAGCACGAGGCGGAAACCTTCGGCCTTGGCCCGCGTCAAGCCTTCCTGGATGAGCGCCCTGCCAAACCCTTTGCCAACCTCCGCCGGATCGACGACGAGAGGCCCGAGCAGAAGCCCGCCCTCCCCCTCGCCGATACGGATTGCCGTAAAGCGGATGCCGCCGACCAGCCGCTCATCGAGAACCGCACAGAGGGACAGCGCTTGCACCGGGGGCACGCCTTCGCGCACCCGGTAGGCGCTCCTGGCAAACCGGCCCGGGCCGAAGGCCTGCGCTGAGAGCTGAGATAAAACACATGCGTCGCCATCGGTTTCGAGGCGGATCGCAAAGCTTGAGGACGACATGAGAGCGAGGATCCCAAAAGGGCTGATCGAGAGGGGATCCCTCGAGCCGCGGCGAGGCACTATGGACAGCGGCGAGGGACGAGGCGAACCGCGCTTAGCGCGCGCGCCCTCGTCGTCGGGAAAACGTCGTGAGATCGATCCTCGTCCACATGGCGGCGCTGCATTATCATGGACTGGCCTGCGGGTCTAGCGACACAAGGATAGATTGCCTCGCGATGGTTCCAAACTTCCCGAAAGCTCCGGCGTTCACCAAGCGTTTATCGCCTCTCGTCATATCTTTGAATCTGCTACACTTAATGAGCTGGCGAGGAGGGGCCTTGAGCCGCGCCCCTCGACGAGGAAGTGCGGGGGCAAAATCGGATGGCTGACACGGCGCGACTGCTCGTTCTTTACCACTCTTCCTACGGGCACACTGAGACGCTGGCTTATGCGGTGGCGCATGGCGCCCGCGCGGTCGAAGGCGTGCATGTCAGCCTCAAGCGCGTGCCTGAGCTGGTGCCGGAGGAGATCATGCGCTCGGCCGGCATGAAGGTCGACCAGCCAGCGCCGATCGCCGACCCGCAAGAACTCGCCGAGTACGACGGCATCATCTTCGGCACGCCCACCCGCTTCGGCAACATGACCTCGCAGATGCGGAACTTTCTCGACCAGACCGGTCCGCTCTGGGTCGGCGGCTCGCTGATCGGCAAGGTGGGCAGCGTGTTCACCTCGACCTCGACCGGCGGCGGCAACGAGACGACCATCGTCTCGTTCCATTGGACCTTGCTGCATCACGGCATGGTGGTGGTCGGCCTCCCCTACTCGGCGCCCGACCTTCCCGACATCAGCGAGGTGAAAGGTGGCTCGCCTTACGGCGCGGGCACCATCGCCGCGCCTGACGGCTCGCGCCTGCCCTCGCAAAAGGAGCTGAACCTCGCGAGCTTCCAGGGCCATCACGTCGCCAAGATCACCAAGAAGCTCGCTTGAGCCTCACCACAGCGGCCTGATCGGGGTCTGTTCCAGAATCTCGGCGAGCCGAGCCCGCGTTCCCGGATCGATGCGCTCCGGCAGATCCTCCCACGTGAACATGCGCGCCTCGGCGATCTCGCCGAGCTTGTGGTAGTCGCCCCGCCGCTGCCAATGGCGCACCACGAACACGGCGATGTGGTCGCCTTTGAAGCTGGCGAAATTGGAGAAGATGCCATGCAGCTCGGGCTCACCCGTGAGTGTCACGCCCACCTCTTCTTCAAGCTCACGCGCAAGCGCCAACATTAGCGTCTCGCCCCATTCGACACCGCCGCCGGGAAACCACCAGCCGGGCCGATAGCCGTGGCGCACCAGCAGCACGCGGCCCTCGGCGTCGATCACGGCACCTTGCGCGCCGAGCGTCAGCCCGCGCCGCATGCGCCAGATCGGCCTGAACATCGCGGTCAGCAAACGGTTCGGCCTGAGCCGTCCGAGCAACCCAGGCTTCGGTCTTTCTTCTCGCGCCACGGGCGGCCCGCTATTTCTTCTTCACTGCGCGTCTGGCAAGGCGCGAAGCCAAGGCCAAAGCCGCAATCACGGATTTGCAGAACATCGCTGGGCACCGCCCCTTGATGAGTTGCGCGGATCGGAACTTTATCATTCCCTTGTTTGCTGACGGTAGGCAAAGCGAAGACATGCGTTCTCCTTACCGCGACGCGTCACGCGTCCGGGTTGTGAGGGGGTGGCGCGCCGAAAGACGCAAACCTATGGTGTCCGCGACCTTTTGCGAGATCGCGGCGGGCGCCTCTCGGCGCGCCACATGCGCTCACACAGCGCATGCTTATTTGCGGACGTTTGCGGCAACGGGCCCCGCTTTCTCCGTTGAGGTCGGATCGAACTCCGCCTCGGGGCGTCAGCCAGCTTCTGGCAGGACCTCCTATTGGGTCCGGGGGGAACTCCGATGCCGCCCGAGCGTCTCGTTGCGACGAGACCCGCGGGCGCCGCACCCCGTCCCGCCTCACGACGCCTCATGATCGCGCCCCTCAGTGGACGAGGTCAGCACATGATAATCCAGGTCCGGAAGGAGGGGATAAGCTCACGGATCGATGTCCGCTAAGTGCCGGAAGCAGACATGCGCAGCTATCGGCGTTTGGATGGCGGTGCGGATGCTCAAGCGTAACTAAGGAAGCGAGCGGAAACTCCCATGGTGGCGCGGCGTATCTCCCCAAACGTCTTACCCACTGCGCTGTGCCGGACTGCGCACTGGAACGAGGGGCGCCAGTATCCCCCACCGACGCTTCTGTGGATCGGTCGCTGGACCCCCCGGCTCTTCGTCGATGGTCGCCTAGCTAATCTCATCGCGACTAGCCGCGTTAACCCGCCCGACATTCACCAGTGACATAAATGCTTCCGTGGTGTGATGGGCTGGAGGGGCCGCCGTTGCTTAAGCCGAGGCGTATCACTAAAAAGGTCAGTGTATTTGTCTGCATCGATGGTGAGGGTCGGGAACACGTCGTCATTGAATATCAGGATTTCTTTGAAAACCGTTTGCTCAATGGCACAAGT
>JBAUOI010000042.1:0-3574 GCA_049579665.1 Methyloceanibacter sp. | reverse complement strand
GGCGACGACCCAACGACTGCGGGACAAACTGATCCGACTATTCGACATGAGCCAAGTGCCTCCCGCCTTGCGCCAGGATGTCGGCGGAGATGCGATGGCCTTTCTGGTCGATGTCATTCGGCGTCTCGATGTGCCGCCACTTGAATCCATACCCGATGCCAAGGCCTTTCCGGATGCAAACCAGCCAGCAAGCTGGGCCATTCCCGATACCGAAATCGCCATCACTCGCATGATGGAGGGCACCAGAAAAGGGGAGTTTCTCTTTAGTGCAGATACCGTGTCACGCGCGGGCGAATTCTATGCGCTTGTCAAGAACCTCCCGCTGAAGCGGCCTGACCGGGTGGAAAGCTGGCGCGATTTACAATTGCAGTCCCATGGCTGGATGATCCCGGGGAATCTCGTAATCGGCCTGCCGAGCGGCCTCAAGCAACAGGTGCTGGACACCCCCGCATGGAAAGTTCTCGGCACCGGCCTCATCATCCTCTTGGCGGGGACCATCGTCTGGCTCTGGCACCGCCTGACCCGGCCCCGAGCGCGGGACCACCGACCCGTCAGCTATTTGCGTCGCTTGCTGACGCCGATAGCGTTGGTGGCCGCCATCCTCGGTGTCGGGTATGTGATTGAGGATCAGATCAACGTCATCGGCGATTTCGCCGATGTCGTCGAGTTTGCGACCACGATCGCCCTTTACGTCGCCGCGGCCTGGGCCCTATGGCTCGCGACGCTCCTCGTCATCGAGTGGATCATTGCTTCACCTGCGATCCCAGACGAGGGCCTCGATGCCAATCTGCTTCGTCTTCTTGGGCGCGTTGTCGGTATCTTCGCCATAGCCATGGTGGCGGCACATGGCGGGCAGCAATTGGGTATCCCGGTCCTTGGCGTTCTGGCTGGACTCGGCGTTGGTGGTCTAGCCGTGGCGCTCGCTGCTCAAAGCAGCGTGGAGAACCTGATTGGCGGTCTCAACCTCTACGCCGACCGTCCTATACGCGTGGGGGATCTTTGCGCATACGGCAGCATCAAGGGCCACGTCGAGCA
Source organism: Methyloceanibacter sp. (assembly GCA_049579665.1). Lineage (GTDB taxonomy): Bacteria > Pseudomonadota > Alphaproteobacteria > Rhizobiales > Methyloligellaceae > Methyloceanibacter. The sequence goes on along the minus strand of JBAUOI010000042.1, from coordinate 2,539 downwards.
CATTGGATTGCGATCCACCAGGATCCGTGGGCTCGATAGGACGGTGACGACGGTGCCGAATTCCGAGCTTGCTAAGGTGCAAATTACGAACTTTGCCTTTCGTGATCAGATGCTCTTTCACCACGTCCTCGATCTGCCGTACGAGACGACAATAGAGCAGCTGCGCTTTCTAGCTCTGAGCATCCGGAACTTCCTCATGTCACACCCGAGGGTGCGCAAGGAGGTGGCCTTGCCACGGGTGCACGTCGTCGGATTTGGCGAATGGTCGATAAAGGTCGAAGTTCATGCCTACGTTGATTCGAAAGAGCTGCCAGAGTTCCTCGCCACCCAAGAGGAATTCATGCTTTGGATAATTGCCTTGGTCAACAAGGCTGACTTGAGCGTCGCGTTCCCATCTCAGACCAGGTACCTCGCTCGCGACGCAACCTCCTTGCCGACTGGTTTACGGCGAGTGATACCCTGAGCATGGTGCATCGCAGGCGACAGCCTGACCTAGGTTCTGTTTCCAATTCGAATCGTCTTGACCGTGAGAATGGGGCTGGTTCGCTTTGGGTCATTAGCAGACATTCGGGCACGTATCAGGGATGTCCTGTGTGTACCGAGAACCTCATCCGCATTGATTAGCTGAAGGAATCACCTAACGTCAGTGCATAATGTTTGCACTGCTCTGCTTCGTCCTGGCCGTCTTAGCCTCGCCATTCAAGTCGAAGAGGCGGCTTGAAGCAGAGAACGCGGCACTCCGGCATCAGTTGATCGTTTTGCGGCGTAAGGTGCGCGGCCGGCCCCGGCTTACGAACAACGATCGCTGGTTCTTTATCCAGCTGTATCGATGGTTTCCGTCGATCCTGCAGGTGCTCACGATCATCCGTCCCGAGACGCTCGTGCGTTGGCATCGGGCCGGCTTTCGCTGCTACTGGCGTTGGAAGTCGCACTCACTGGGAGGGCGGCCGCAGATCGAGACAGACCTCCGCGTGTTGATCCGGCGGATGAGCATTGAGAACCCGCTTTGGGGAGCGCCGCGCATCCATGGCGAACTGCTCAAGCTCGGGTTTGAGGTCGCGCAGTCGAGCGTCGCCAAATACATGGTCAAGCGCCGCGGACCGCCAAGCCAGGGATGGCGCACCTTTCTGCGTAACCACGCGCCGGACATTGCCGCCATGGACCTGTTCGTTGCCCCGACCATTGGCTTCGACCTGCTCTACGCCTTCGTCATCGTTCGGCTAGATCGCAGAGACCTCGTCTGGATCAACGTCACAACAAACCCGACGGCAGACTGGATCGCGCGTCAAATAACGGAGGCATTTCCTTGGGACGATGCCCCACAATACATTATTCGCGATCGGGATCGGATCTACGGCACCATCGTCACACGCCGATTGCGCGCCATGGGCATCCGGGACAAGCCTACTGCACCAGCCTCGCCTTGGCAGAATGGCTTTGCCGAACGGCTGATCGGATCGATCCGGCGCGAGTGTGTTGACCACCTTGTCGTCCTGGGCGAGGCGCATCTGCGCCGAATCCTGCGAGCCTATGCTCGCTATTACAACGACATCCGAACGCACCGCTCATTGGACAAAGATGCGCCGGTCTCTCGCCCCGTTCAGCGGACCGGAATCATCAGTTCACACGCGATCCTTGGCGGACTTCATCACCACTACTTCCGGGTTTAGGTTTTCGGTACACACACCCCCTCGAAATTCACGTTGGAGGTGTTGAAGAAGGCCAAGGCGACCCTGCCGTTCGGCGACAAGAGAGATTTCGAGGAGCAGAAGAAGGGTCTCATTGCTCCCATGAAAGATTTCAAGATCATGGCGGATGCTGGCCATGTCGCCTGGGACATGGAGCGGTTCCAATTTCTGGACGCCCAAGACGAATTCGACAGCATTCACCCTTCGCTGCTCCGTCAGTCCGTATTGTACAACAATTACGGGCTCTACGAGGTGATCCCGGGCATCTATCAAGTCCGCGGCTTTGACCTCTCCGACATCTCCTTCGTGCGCGGCAAGACTGGTTGGATTGTGTTTGACCCGCTCGTGACCGCGGAAGTGGTTCGCGCGGCGTGGAAACTGTTCCAGGAGCACGTTGGCGGGGGCCTTCCCGTCTCGGCGGTGATCTATTCCCACACCCACGGCGACCACTGGGGTGGCGTGCGCGGAATCGTCGACGAAGCGGATCTGAAATCGGGGAAGGTCTCCGTCATCGCTCCCGTCGACTTCATGGAGTTCACTGTTTCCGAGAACATCTACGCCGGTAACGCCATGAACCGGCGGCTATTCTACCAATACGGCCTGCTGCTGCCCGCCAGTCCGCAGGGTTATGTTGGCCAGGGCCTCGGTCAGGGCGTGTCCGCCGGCGCGATGGGACTGATTGCGCCCAACCGGTACGTCGAAAAGGACATCGAAGAATTCGAGGTTGATGGCGTGAAGATGGTTTTTCAAAACACGCCCAACACCGAAGCGCCGCGGGAAATGAACACTTACATTCCCGATATGAAGGCGCTTTGGATGGCCGAGAACGTCACCTCAACGCTCCACAACAT
>JBAUOI010000041.1:0-2526 GCA_049579665.1 Methyloceanibacter sp. | reverse complement strand
CTCATCTGGCGAAGCTTCTTCAGCTCGCCGAGCGCCTTCTCGCGGGCCTCGCGTGACAGCTTGGTTTTCTCGATCTTCTGCTCGATCTCGGCCAGGTCGTCGCGGCCTTCCTCGCTGTCGCCGAGCTCCTTCTGAATCGCCTTCATCTGCTCGTTCAGGTAATACTCGCGCTGCGTCTTCTCCATCTGACGCTTTACGCGGCTCCTGATCTTGCGCTCGACCTGCAGCACGGAGATCTCGCTCTCCATCAGGGTGAAGACGCGCTCAAGCCGCTCGGAGACGGAAGTCACCTCGAGGATCTGCTGCTTCTCGGCGATCTTGATGGCGAGATGCGACGCGATGGTGTCGGCGAGCTTGGAATAGTCCTCGATCTGACTCGCGGTGCCGAGCACCTCGGGCGAGATCTTCTTGTTGAGCTTCACATAGCTCTCGAACTGCGACACGACGGAGCGGGCAAGCGCCTCGATCTCATCCTCGGCGCCGACCGTCTCGGCGACGCGTTCGACCTCAGCCTCGAAATAGTTCTCGTTGCCGGTATAGCGGCGGATGGCGGCGCGCCGCGTGCCCTCGACCAGCACCTTCACCGTGCCGTCGGGCAGCTTCAAGAGCTGCAGCACCGAGGCCAGCGTTCCCATGGTGTAGATGCCGTCGGTCGCCGGCTCGTCGTCGCTCGCGTTCTTCTGCGCCACGAGCAGGATCTGCTTGTCGGAGCGCATCACCTCTTCGAGTGCGGCGATCGACTTCTCGCGGCCGACGAAGAGCGGCACGATCATATAGGGGAAGACGACAATGTCGCGTAGCGGCAGGACCGGGTAGAGTTCCGGAGCGCCTTCTTTGGTGGCGGACGGCTTTGAATCAGTCATGGCAGTTCCGTCGCTTTCTTGGTTAGGCGGGACCGCCTGAGGCGATCCGCCGCTGTCTTCGTCCCCTCCCTAACGCCGGCTCGTTGCCTCAATATCACGGTTAAACGAGGGCGCCGACCCTGTGGCATGTTACCGCCAGCTAGCGTAGGTGGCGACCAGTGAAGTCGCCGTCAAGTGCCTGTTCCTCCAGGCGGAGCCGCGATTTTCCTACCCATTGTGAGTAGGATTCGCCTTACCCCGCAAGCAGGAATGATGCCAATCCCCGTCAGGCGCTCGTACCGAGCTCCTCGTGGCGGTCGGAGTAGATGCGCAAGGGCCGGGCCTTGCCTTCGACCACCTCCGAGCTGATCACGACCTCTTCGACGCCGCGGAGGCTCGGCAGCTCGAACATTGTGTCGAGCAGGATGCCTTCCATAATCGACCGTAAGCCCCGAGCGCCGGTCTTCCGTTCGATCGCCTTCTTCGAGATGGTGCGCAGCGAATCCTCAGCAAAGCTGAGCTGCACGTCCTCCATCTCGAATAGCCGTTGATACTGCCTGACCAAGGCATTTTTTGGTTCGGTCAGGATGCGCATCAACGCCTCCTCGTCGAGGTCGTCGAGGGTGGCGATCACGGGAACGCGGCCGATGAATTCCGGAATCAAACCGAATTTCAACAGATCCTCCGGCTCGACCCCCTTTAGGATGTCGCCGGTGCGGCGATCATCGACCGATTCCACCTTGGCGCCGAAGCCGATCGAGGTCGACCGGCCGCGCGCGGAGATGATCTTCTCCAGGCCCGCGAACGCGCCGCCGCAGACGAAGAGAATATTGGTTGTGTCGACCTGGAGGAACTCCTGCTGCGGGTGCTTGCGGCCGCCTTGCGGAGGCACCGAAGCGACGGTCCCTTCCATGATCTTGAGCAGGGCCTGCTGCACGCCCTCGCCCGACACGTCACGGGTGATCGACGGATTGTCGGATTTCCGACTAATTTTGTCGACCTCGTCGATATAGACGATGCCGCGCTGCGCCCGCTCGACATTATAGTCGGCGGCCTGGAGCAGCTTGAGAATGATGTTCTCGACGTCCTCGCCGACATAGCCCGCCTCGGTCAGCGTCGTGGCGTCGGCCATGGTGAAAGGCACATCGAGGATGCGCGCGAGCGTCTGCGCCAGCAAGGTCTTGCCGCAGCCGGTTGGCCCGATCAGCAAGATGTTGGACTTGGCGAGCTCGACGTCGGAGTTCTTGCTCGAGTGGTTGAGCCGCTTGTAGTGGTTGTGCACGGCCACGGAGAGCACGCGCTTAGCGTAATCCTGGCCGATCACGTAGTCGTCCAGAACGGCGCAAATCTCCATGGGGGTCGGCACGCCATCACGCGACTTCACCAGCGAGCTCTTGTTCTCCTCGCGGATGATGTCCATGCAAAGCTCGACGCATTCATCGCAGATGAACACCGTCGGCCCGGCAATGAGCTTGCGCACCTCGTGCTGGCTCTTGCCGCAGAAAGAGCAGTAGAGGGTGTTTTTGGAGTCGGTTCCGCTCACCTTGCTCATTCGTTCTTCCAGTCCAATCGTTATGCGGCGGCGGCCCGAAGCGGTCCTATCGCCATTGTTTCGTCTTGCCGCCTCGCAAGTGTGAGCCCCCTCCTCCGGCGAAAGCTGCCCGAAGGGCAATCTCAGCATGCT
>JBAUOI010000040.1:0-8094 GCA_049579665.1 Methyloceanibacter sp. | reverse complement strand
GCCTTAGCTAGGCCAAGACGCGATCGGGGAAGGTTCCTGCCAGCGCTCGGCGCGGCAGGTTCGGAGGCGTAGTACGCGCACAGCATTCGTAGAGATATAGCGGGGGCCCAAGGCTAAGCGGGCACCGAAAAAATGGTGGGCGCGACTGGGATCGAACCAGTGACCCCTGCGATGTCAACGCAGTGCTCATACCGCTGAGCTACGCGCCCGGCTCCGGTCAGAAACGAGAGCCTCTATATCGGGTGGAATGCCCTCAAGGCAACCCGCGCCGCTCGAAAGATCACGCCGCGAGCATCCGCTCCACCTGGTCGACCAGATCGCGCAGGTGGAAAGGCTTCGACAGGATCTTGGCATCCTTCGGCGCATGGCTGTCGGGATTGAGCGCTACCGCCGCGAAGCCGGTGATGAACATGATCTTGAGATCGGGATCGAGCTCGCTCGCCTTGCGCGCCAGCTCGATGCCGTCCATCTCCGGCATCACGATGTCGGTGAGCAGCAGTGTGAAGGGCTCTTCCTTCAGCCGCTCATAGGCCTCGAGACCATTGCCGAACGAGACGACGTCGTAGCCGGCCTTCTCCAGCGCCTTCACCAGGAAGCGGCGCATGTCCTCGTCGTCTTCGGCAAGCAGAATACGCTGAACGCTGCGCGCCCGCGGGTCATTCGCCTCCATCCCTCGTCCCCCTACTCTCGCCTTTCGGCGTACACAAACTTGGTAAAAGACTAGGTAATTTTAGCTAGCCCGGGCGTTAGGCCGCGTTGGCCGATACCCCCTGCAACCCCAAATCATCGCGTCTAATTCGTCTGCGCACAAGGAAGAACACGCCTAGACAGGTTCAACTCTCATTGGCAGAGTTTACAGGCGATTCCGTGCTGGCACGGCATCGGGCTGGGTTGAGGCGGCAGCTTAAGGGATTTCCATGAGCCCAAACGAGGCTGAAGCGATCGAAACCGAGCTCGCGCCGCCCTTTATGGTGGCCCGACCCGAAGCGCTGAAAGTGCCGCTGGTTTTCAACTCGCCCCATAGCGGCCGCATCTACCCGAGGGCGTTCCTGGCCGCTTCCAGGCTCGATTCCCTAGCGCTCCGGCGCTCGGAGGACGCCTATGTCGAGGAGCTGTTCGGCTTCGTGACAAAGCTTGGCGCGCCGCTGCTTTATGCGCATTTCCCGCGCGCTTATCTCGACGTCAACCGCGAGCCCTACGAGCTTGATCCGGTTCTGTTCCGCGATGGGCTGCCGCATTACGCCAACACGCAATCGGTGCGGGTGATCGGCGGGCTCGGCACCATCGCCAGGATCGTGTCCGAATCGGATGAGATCTATCGGGAGCCCCTCTCGGTTGGTGCCGCGCTCGAGCGGATCAACCGCCTCTATACCCCCTACCATGAGACGCTCGCCGCCTTGCTTGCCGAAGCGCAGCGCGAATTCGGCCTTGCGGTGCTCATCGACTGCCATTCGATGCCGTCGAACCCGATTGCCGATCAGAGCGCCGCGCGCCCGGACTTCGTGCTTGGCGACCGGTTCGGCACGTCTTGCAGCGGCGAGATCACCCGGCTTGCCGCGAGCCAACTCAAGGCGCAGGGTTATGCGGTGGCGCTCAATAAGCCTTATGCCGGCGGCTACATCACCGAGCATTATGGGCGGCCGCATAAGTCGCAGCACGTCCTTCAGATCGAGATCAACCGCGCGCTCTATATGGAAGAGACGAGCTTCGAGAAGTCGGCGGGGTTTGAGCGGCTGCGCGGCGATCTCTCAGTCATGGTCCAGACACTTGTTCCGGGCATCCTCGGGCTTGCCATCCCCCGCGCGGCAGCCGAATAGCCGACGCCGACAGCCAGCAGCGCATAAAAAAAGGGCCGCTCGATTGAACGAACGGCCCAAGTCTAGGGAGGAAACGCCCAAGGAGGGCAGCGGTATGGCCTGGAGAGCCATGCCGCGTTGCAACAATATGTCATTGCGCCGCACAAAAAGCAAGGTTCCAATCACGCCCGAGCGGCATTTCCGAAACACTGATGCATAACTGTCACGAGGGTTTTTGCCAGCTTATACGCGGGCTTGGCGCTCCGCCCTGGAAGCCTTGACTCTCAAGGTAAAACCGCCTTTAGGCTGTTTCCGTGCCCAATCCCAAGCAGCCTGAATTCCAGACCCTTCTCGCCACTGCACACGCTTTGGCTGACAAGGCCGGAGCGGTCATTTTGCCGCATTTCCGGACAGGATGCGCCGTTGACCATAAGGGAGGCGACCTTTTCGATCCGGTCACCAAGGCCGACCGCGACGCTGAAAGCGCGATCCGCGCCGGCCTTGCCGAGGCCTACCCCTCGCACGGAATCCTCGGGGAGGAGTTCGGTGCGACAGCGACCGACGCCGAATATTGCTGGATCATCGACCCGATCGACGGTACCCGCGCCTTTATCCTTGGCCTGCCGCTCTGGGGCACGCTGATTGGGCTCACCCGCAGCGGCTCACCCCTGCTCGGCCTGATGGACCAACCATTCACTCGCGAGCGCTTCTGGAGCGGCGAGACCGAAGCCTTCTTCGGTCACGACGGCGCGATCAAGGCCATGCGCACGCGTCCCTGCGCCGAGCTTGGCCACGCGCTGCTTGCCACCACCAGCACCGACTTCTTCACCAGCGAGGAGGAGCACATTCGCTTCAGCGCCCTGAGCCGCGCCGTGCGTCTCCGGCGCTTCGGCGGCGATTGCTACAATTACTGCCTGCTGGCGATGGGCCATATCGACCTGGTCGTCGAGGCGGGCCTGAAGCCGTTCGACATTTTGCCCTTGATCCCGATCATCGAGCGAGCCGGAGGCGTGGTCACGTCTTGGGAGGGCGGCGACGCGCGCGAGGGCGGGCGTATCATCGCCGCCGGCGACAAGCGCGTCCACGCGGCCGCGGTGGAAATGCTTTCCGGTTAGCTTGCTATGCTGAGCGCGACGCCGGGCACGAAGGCGTCGAAGGCGGCCCAGAATTGCTCGCGGATGGTGTCGCGCTCTTGCAGGATCTCGTGGCGTGACCCCCTGAGCACGATCTGCGAGCCGGCGCGCAAGCGGATCGCAAGCTCCTCGATCGCCTTGCTCTGCACCACCTGGTCGTCGCTTGCCGCCAGCATCAGCACCGGCACGCGGACGCGCGGCGCGAATTTTTCCCCTCCGACCCGCTCGATCGCATTCAGCGCAGCCTTCAGCCAGCCAATGGTCGGCGTCTCGATGGCAAGCTCGGGCGCGGTCTGAAGCACTGAGAGGTTGCGCATATAGCGCTCGCGGTCCGAAGTAAGCGGATTGCCTTCGAACGGCTGGTCCTGGTTGTATTTCGTCTTGTCGCCGGGAACGGGGCGCTTGCCAAAACCGAACATAGTCAGCCCGTCAGCCACCTGCCGGCACATACGATGCGACATCGGCAGCCCGGCGATCTTCACCATCGGCGCGGTCACCACCATGCGGGTGAACCAGCAGCCGCGCTTGATCGCCGCGCTGAACAGCACCATCGACGCCATCGAGTGGCCGAGCGCGAAATAGGGAGCCGGACAATCCGGTAGCACCACCGCTTTCATGAAATGCGCGAGATCTTCCTCATATTCGGCGAAATCGTTGATGTGGCCTTTGAGCGGGTTGCGGGTGAGCCGGCTCGATCCGCCCTGCCCGCGCCAATCGAGTACCGCCACGGCAAAGCCACGGCGGCGCAGTTCGCCCACCGCCTCGAAATATTTCTCGATGAACTCTGCGCGCCCCGGGAAGATGCAGACCGTGCCGCGCCGCTCGCGCAGCACCGGCTGCCAGCTGGCGAAGCGCAACCGCAAGCCCTTGCGGACTTCGATGAAGCCGGTCGACGCGCCGAGCGGGATCGGATTCTTGGGTGTGCTGATGAGATCCACGATGCGAGCGGGCCCCTCTAGCTTCTGCGCCGCTCTGCGGCGCTCAAGCACGCGCTTCTTATAGCAGCGACCGCCCGCATCGCCACGCCGTTCCCGCGCCCGCATGGCAGGCGCAAGAGGGGTCCGCGTCCGCTCTGCGCGTGTTGCAATTCTTCGTTTGTATTCAGCACGCTAGACCTCTTGAAGACAAACTTTGCCGCACCCATATTTTTTCCGGCGCGGGGGCCTGAAGGCTTCGCGCCATCCGCCCGGCTCAAAGTTGCGAGCGGGCAAACCACCATATCGCTTCTCAAGGAGGATGTGTCATGAGGCACTTTGATCTTACCCCACTTTATCGCTCCACCATCGGCTTCGACCGGCTCGGCTCGTTGCTCGATACGCTGACCAGCTTCGAGGGCGAGACCCCGAGCTACCCGCCCTACAATATCGAGCGCGTCGGCGAGAATGAGTATCGCATTTCAATGGCCGTCGCCGGCTTCGGCGAGGGTGACCTTTCCATCGACGTGAAGGAGAACACTCTCTCCATTCGCGGCGAGAAGCACACCGAGCAGGAAGACACCACCTACCTGCATCGCGGCATCGCTTCGCGGAGCTTCGAGCGGAGATTCCAGCTCGCCGATCATGTTCTGGTGAAGGGCGCCGTGCTCGAGAACGGCTTGCTGCATGTCGACCTCGTGCGCGAGCTGCCCGAGGCGATGAAGCCCCGCACCATCCCGATCGCGACAAAGACCGACAAGGCCGAGAAGCCGAAGGTCATCGACAGCAAGGCCGCCTAACCACCTGCTGACGCGAACGGCAACAAACAAGAAGGGCGCTCGTTGCGGGCGCCCTTCTCAGTTTAGCAGGTGCTTGGGAGAGAACCTGCTGCCCCCTACACGCGAAACATTCGTCGGGGGCAACGGTGGAATCCTAGCAGCAGCAACTTGCGCGAGACTTAACCTCCGCGACCCCAGTAACGTCTCGTTAAAGGCTTGGGTCCGCCGCCGGGGCGATACCGATGATCGCACCGCTAGTGATGAGTCCGGCGAGAATGGTCTCAAGCGCAAAGCTTGGCGCCTTCTCCGCGGCGATGGCGGCGCCCTCGCCCAAAGTCTTCCCCTCTTTGAGGGCGAGGATGAAGGGCGCGCCCCCATCGGGCAGCCGCCCGATTTCGACCTCGAGCTTCGGCCGCACGACGAGCGCGTCCTCACTGCCTTGAAGCCGCGTGGCTGGAAGCTCGCCGCCTTGGGTGTTCAGCTCGAAGATCGACACGATCGGGTAGAGCGAGCGGATCACGCCGAGCGAGGGATGCAGCATCAGCACAGCGTCCTCGGCGTGCTCGACGGCGCGCGCCAATTCTGCAAGCGGCACGGGCGCGGCGTCTTCAGCGTGATAGGCTACGTGCCAGGCCCATTCGAGCGACGCCATATCGGCGAGATAGGGCACCGAGGCCGCGGGCGGAAAGCCTGCGACGAAGGCTGGGAAGCTTACGCCGTAATGGAGGAGCACCGCAGAGCGCGGCGGCTCCACCTCGATATAGGCGCGGGCCATGGCGTGGAAGAATGCCCCGCCCACCAGGCGCGCAACCACCGGGAAGCGGCCGGCGAGCACGTCGATCAGACTGGCATAGACATTGTTGCGATAGACGCCGAAGCGCCGGGACGGCACGCCTCCCGCCTTGCGCGACACTCGCTCCGGCACGGCCGCATCACTATCGAGCACGGCGCCCGCGAACGCGCGCTGTACATCGGCAAACCCGCTCATGCGCTCATCGCCATGCGATTTGAGCGGCGCGCCGCGATTGCGGCATCGGCCCGCTTCGCTTCCGCGATCAGGACATGCCACGCGGGCACGTCGTTATCCCACTCGATCAGCGTCGGCTTGGCGCCCGCGCGCGCCAGCACATGCGCGTAAAGCGCCCAGACAGGATCGGCGACCTCGCGCCCGTGATCGTCGATCAGCAGTATCGAGCCGTCGTCGTCGCTGTCGGCCGCATGCCCGCCGAGATGGATTTCGCCGACATGCTCGACCGGGAAGTCGTCGATGAATGCCATCGCGTCGAAGCCATGATTGACCGACTGGACGAACACATTGTTGACGTCGAGCAGAAGACCGCAGCCGGTGCGCCGCACCACCTCGCGCAGGAACTCGACCTCGCTCATCGCCGCGTCGAAAAAGGCCACATAGGTGGAGGGGTTCTCGAGCAGCATGCGCCGCCCAAGCCTTTCCTGCACCTCGTCGATATGTTCGCAGACGCGCGCCAGCGTTTCCTGGGTGTAGGGCAGCGGCAGGAGATCGTTGAGATAGATGCTGTCATGGCTCGACCAGGCGAGATGCTCGGAGAACAGCGCGGGCTGGTAGCGCTCGATCAGCGCTTTGAGCCGGCCAAGATGCTCCCGATCGAGCTTCCCGCTGCCGCCGATCGAAAGCCCGACCCCATGCAGCGACACAGGAAATCGGTCGCGGATGGCGGCGAGATAATGATGCGGCGGCCCGCCCTCACCCATGTAGTTCTCGGCATGGATCTCGAACCAGCCAATGTCGGGAGAGGTGTCGAGGATCTCGCGATAATGCTCCGGCTTCAGCCCGACCCCCGCGCGCTGCGGAAGCGCCCCATCCAAGCCTCGGCTGAGACCCACTACCATGCGCTAAGCGGGGGGCAGGTCGCGATCGAGGGCCTCGAGGCTGCCCTTGCGGCCATCGGGAAGCTCCATGGTGAGGCAGGTGCCTTTGGGAACGAGCTTCCAAGAATTGCCTTGATAATCGAGCTTGGAGGTGCCCGCGCAGCTCGTGCCCTTGCCCGCGGCGCAGTCATTCTGGCCGGCCTTGGCGACCCCGAAGCACTTCTCCATGTCGCCTTCCGCGGCGGCAGCCTTCTCGTTGGCAGCCACCAAGGAAAGCGCCGCGGAAAAGGCGCAAGCCACCGCGAGCCCCGTCATTCTCTTGGCCTGATCGTTCATGCTGGTAAGACCTCCTAGCTCAAAATTGCGTCCGCCCGGAACTCCTGCCGGTGCGCGTGGTTATTCGGTGAGTAAGCCCGGGGTGGCAGCTTCACGTCAAATCACAGTGACGCCAGCAGGAGGGGGCCCGCAGGCTTGAATCCCCGCTTGTGCGCGCCCCGGAAATCTGTCATTTATAGGGCGAATAGGACAGGCTTGCTGACCTTTGTCCCGAGCGGGCGAAACAAGGCGGCGGCCGCCTAAGGAGCTGGGTCTTCGCTATCAGCCGCTCCGCGCTCTTAGCTGGTGAAGGTCCGGCCGCTGGCCAAGGCTTTTCTGGCCCCCTCTCGCTCGGGGCGTGAGGCGTGGCCGAGGTTTCATGTGACGATGGCATCTGGTGGGTCGTTCTCGCGTTCCGCATCCCCGGCGTGGCCTTCGCCGCCACCCGCGCAAGGACTTTATGATCCGAAGCGCGAGCACGATGCGTGCGGCGTCGGCTTCGTTGCCGACCTCAAGGGGCGGCCGAGCCACAAGATCGTCGAGCATGGCATCCAGATTCTGGAGAACCTCACCCATCGCGGCGCGACCGGCGCCGACCCGCTGGCCGGCGACGGCGCCGGCATCCTGGTGCAGATCCCGCATGAATTCCTGAAAGCGGTCACCGCACCGCTCAAGATCAAGCTGCCCGAGCCCGGTCATTACGCCGTCGGCCACATGTTCATGCCTCGCAATCGCGCGCAGCGCATCTATTGCGAATCCGTGGTCGCGCGCGTGGTCGATGCCGAGGGGCTCAAGCTGCTCGGCTGGCGCGACGTGCCATCGGACAATTCCTGCCTGTCGGCGTCGGTGATCGAGACCGAGCCGACGCACCGACAGGTGTTTATCGGTCGCGGCCCCGACGTCGAAGATGAGAACGATTTCGAGCGCAGGCTTTATGTCCTGCGCAAGGTCATCTCCAACACCATCAACGGCGAGACCGGCGGCCGCGATATCGGCTTCTACACCGTGTCGCTGTCCTGCCGCACGCTGGTCTACAAGGGCATGTTCCTGGCTTATCAGCTCGGCGCCTATTATCCCGACCTGCATCACCCGATATTCGCCTCGGCGCTCGCGCTGGTGCATCAGCGCTTCTCGACCAACACCTTCCCCTCTTGGAAGCTCGCGCACCCCTACCGCATGGTCGCCCATAACGGCGAGATCAACACGCTGCGCGGCAACCTCAACTGGATGGCGGCGCGCCAGGCGAGCGTCTCCTCGCCGCTGTTCGGCAAGAACATCTCGCGGCTGTGGCCGATCTCCTATGAAGGCC
>JBAUOI010000039.1:0-9469 GCA_049579665.1 Methyloceanibacter sp. | reverse complement strand
CAACAGCACACCAAGCAGCGTCTTGCCGCCTTTGCCTGCTTCCAGGAGACGACCGCGCCAGCGCTGCATCGCCTCGCGCGAGAGAAAGCCGAGCAACATCAAGGGCAATGCCGCGCCGATGCCGAAGGCAAGCATGGTAATCGCAACTTGGCCGAGATTTTCGCCCTTGGCGGCGAGCAGCGAGGCGGCGCCGAGAGTCGGCCCGACGCAAGGGCTCCATACCGCGCCGAGCAGGAGGCCGAGACCGAACTGGCCGGCGGGTCCCGTCGCGGCAAAATTGTCAAGATAGCCGCCCGCCCATTGGCTGACCGGACCCGCGGCCACGGCGAATTGCTCTTGCAGCAGCGGCACGAGCAGCAGCGCGCCGACGCCGATCAGCAGGATTGCGGAGATCGTACGGAACAGATCCGTGTCGAGACCCATCGCGAAGCCGATGGTCGCGACGAACAGGCCGATGACGGTGAACGAAATGGCGAGGCCGACGGCAAGCGCGAGCGGCCCAAGCTTGTGCTCGCTGGCGGCCGTGCCGAGCACGATTGGGACGAGCGGCAGCACGCAAGGCGACAGCACCGAGAGCATGCCGGCAAGAAACGCAAGACCGAGAGTGCCGAGCGGCATTGCCTCGCTCTAAAGCGCGCTGTCGAGCAACGCGGCGATGGAGGCGGGGTTGGTGTCGCCGACCGTGCGCCCCTTCTCGGTCTCGCCGTTATAGGCGATCAGCGTGCTTTGCGAGGTCGCCTTCAGCGCGCGCACGTCATCCTTCTGCGTGTCGAAATCGACCTTGAACACGACGAGGTCCTTGTATTTCGGCTCGCGCGTCAGCTGGGTCAGAATCGGATTCTGCGCCCGGCAGACCGGGCACCACACCGCGAATATATCGACGAGGATCGGCTTCCCATCCTTCTGCGCCAGGGCGAACGCCGCGGCGTCAAACGGCTTCCACTCGGCGGCGCAGGCCGGAAGCGCGACGAGCAGTGCGACCGTGGCGACGATGGCAAGGAGGAAAGAGCGCAAGCGGAGCATCGTCAGATCCTTCCAACAAGAGGGATTCGTTCGGACGAGCCGCTATACCAGCCGGGGATTGCGCCCCGCCAATCACGCTCTCTTGAGTTCGGTGTGACTAGCGCCGCCGGCTCGCGCCGTAGGCCGCGACAAGCGCAAGAAAGGCCGAAACCACGGCGTTCCACCCGGCGAAGGAAAGCCCCAAGAAGCGCCAAGACGCTTCGTCGCAACGGATGATCGGCGTGTCGACGACGCCGCCCTGGCCCCATTGCAGCTCGAAAGCGCCGGAGCATTCGCCCGGGCCCGGCCACCATTTCCACTCCACCCCGGAATGAAAGATGCCCACGGCCATATTGGCGAGGAAGGCGAGCGCGACGAGCAACAGCAGGATGCGGGCGATGCCGGTCTTGTCGCCGCGGGCGAGGAACAGCGCGATCGCGCTGGCCGGCACCGCGAAATAATAGGCGTAGCGTTCCTCGAGACAGAGCGGGCACGGCGCATAACCGCCGAGATGCTCGAAGGCGAGAGCGGCGAGGATCGTCGCCGTGGCGACGATGAGCACGATGGCGCTCGCCCGCATCACCATGCGTGGCGGCCTCGCCAGGATCGGCTTGCCGGACGCGTCCATGTCAGAAGGCATATTTGGCAATGAAGAAGCCGCCGACCACAATGGCAAGGAAGCTGGTCGTCACCAGAGTGAGCCGCTTCTCGACGAAGTCGCGGATCGGCTCCCCATAGATGCGCAACAGCTCGGCCTCGAGGAAGAAGCGCGCGCCGCGGGTGATGATCGACAGCAGCACGAACATGAAGAAGTCGTAGCCGGCGAAGCCCGAGGCGATGGTGACGATCTTGAAGGGGATCGGGGTCAGGCCCTTGATCAAAATGATCCAGGAGCCCCACTTGGCGTAGGCCGCGCGGAAGGCTTCGACCCCATCGCCATAGCCGTAGGCCGAGATCAGCCAATGGCCGACCGTGTCGTAGAGGAAGGCGCCGATGGCATAGCCGAGGATGCCGCCAAGCACCGAAGCGATGGTGCAGACCAGTGCATAAAGCCTTGCCTTTTCCGGCTTGGCGAGCGCCATGGGCACGAGAATCACGTCGGGCGGTATGGGAAAAAACGAGCTTTCGGCGAAGGAGACCGCGGCCAGCGTCGGCAAGGCGTGGCGGCTCTCGGAAAGGGCGATGACCTTGTCGTAAAGCTTGCGCAGCATGGGGATTGCTTAGCGGGCGGAAGCGCCCTTGTCCATTGGGTCGCTCCAGCGGCGCTCCGCGCCGCGATTACGCGGGACCGACTGACTAGGCCACTCCGACAATTCTCGGAATCAGCTCTTTGCGGATGATGGTGACGGCATCCACGAAAGTGCTGTGATCCCCGCTCGGACAGTTTTTCAGGCTGTCCACTGCATCGCACAACACGGTATTGGCGGCAGGTCTTGTGATTGCGCCCTTTGTGATGAGCTCTTCCATCAACCGCATGAGAATCGCGGTATTGGCGATGGCCAAGCAGTCGGACGTTCGCCCTTCAAGCATGGATGACCTCTCCCTAGTCCTAGTGAGGCAGTTCAGTCCTAGATGCTCTTTGAGTTCCGCAAGTCTACGCCGCCAATGCGACGTTACAAAGCCGGAGCGATGCTGTGCGGGTTGACCGTGACCTTGGCTTACCCCATCTTCCCGGCCCGAAGCCCCAGTGGCGGAATGGTAGACGCGACAGACTCAAAATCTGTTATCCGCAAGGGTGTGCTGGTTCGAGTCCGGCCTGGGGCACCATCCGGCTTTTGCGAAAAGCGCGTGATAGGCAGGACGCAAATGCGGCTGATTGGTCTGCTTCTCCTGGTGGGTTTGTTGCTGGCCCCGCGCGCGGCCCACGCCGAGACCGCTGACGGCAGCAGTGCACTCGTGGTGGCAAGCCTGGTCGGCATCGTGTCCCCGCTGCTCGGCGCGCCAGAGAAGGACGTGCTGACCAAGCTGCTGGACGGCGAGACCGATTTCACCTTTCCCAAGGGAAAGACGATCTCGGTCCAGGCCTTGAGGGTGACCTGCAAGGCCAGCAATGTCGACATCAAGGCCCATTCCTGCGATCTCAGCTTCGGCAAACGGGGCGCGGCGCTCACCGGGCGAAGCGCGCATGAGCTCTACGCCACGCTGATCGAGATCGGCGTCGCGCCGGATGCCGGCGCGGGCACGGTATTCGAGGCGATCGCCAAGCTCGACTGCAAGATCGATCCCAATGCGGTGATCGAGAACACCGGCGGCGGCGCGCATTGCGACTATGCCGCGCCCCAATAGAGTCGACTCGCGGACGGGATAGACGCGTTGAAGCTCGACCGCGAAACCGAAGCGCTGATCTATTGGTCGTCCTCCTCGACCGCGACGCCGCTGTGGCAGCTCTCACCTGACGAAGCGCGCGCAGAATATCGCCGCACGCTGTCCAAGACCGAGATCCCGCCGCCCGAAATCGGCGAAGCGAGCGATCTCACCGTGCCGGGACCGGCTGGGCCGATGCGCGTGCGCAAATACTCTCCCGTCGATTCCGGGCGCGAGGCCGAAGCCGTTATCCTCTTCATGCATGGCGGCGGCTGCGTGATCGGCGATCTCGAGACCCACGACATCTTCTGCCGCGCGCTGTGCCACGATACGCGCGCGACCGTGCTCTCGCTCGACTACCGGCTCGCGCCCGAGCACCCCTTCCCCGCGGCGGTGGAGGACACCGTGGCGGCGCTGACCTGGCTGTCGCATGAGGCCGCCACGCTCGGCCTCGATGCGGAGCGGATCGCGATTGCCGGCGACAGCGCGGGCGGAGGGCTCGCCGCCGTCGCGCTGCACGAGACGAGGGGCACGCTCACGGCGCCGGTCCGAGCGCAAGCTCTGATCTATCCGGCGCTCGACCTGCGCGGGCGGCTGCCGTCGCGGACGGAACTGGCGCAGCATTTCCCCATCCCGCGCGACATGATCGACTGGTTCTTCGATCATTATTTCGGGCTCGCCTGGCCGTTCACCGACCCGCGCGCGATTCCCTCGCTTTACGAGGACTATACCGGGCTGCCGCCGGCGCTGATCCTCACCGCGGGGCACGATCCCTTGCGCGACGAGGGCGCGGACTATGCCGAGACATTGGCCCGGGCCGCCGTGCCGGTCGAGTATGCGTGCTACGAAGGCACGATCCACGGTTTCATGAATATGGGCCGCGTGCTGCGCGGCGCGCATGGCCGCGCGCGCCAGCGTCTTGCCTCCTGGCTGGCGGCGCGATTGCACGACACGTAGAAAAGAAGCCGCGCAATATCGACGCTTTTCCCGGCTACCAGGAGAACGATGGCTCTGATGGGTCGAGGTGAGGATGGTTCGGTTGGCCCAAACACTTTCGCCCTCCGCGCTCCTGGCCGCGCTCGTGCTTGTCCAATCCGTAGTCGGCGTTGCCGAGGAGCGAAAGGAGCGTGAGTTCCAGGAATGCCCCGAATGCCCGGTCATGGTCGGTCTGCCGGCGGGAAGCTTCGTCATGGGTAGTCCGCCGAGCGAGAGCGGGCGATTCAAAAATGAAGGGCCGCAGCACCTCGTTTCGGTCAAGGCGTTCGCGCTGGGTAAATATGACATCACGAGCAGCGAGTTCCTCAGCTTCCTGAAAGACACGGGCTATCAGCCCGCGGCGTGTAACGCGATGCTCGACATGCGATGGCAATCTCCCGGCCATGGCGAGGCGTTTCCGCCGTTCAACGCCGAGCCGCCGCGCTGGCCCGCCGTCTGCCTGGAGCAGCGCGATGCCACGCGCTACGTGAGATGGCTTAACGCGAAGGTGCGCCTCGCCCATCCGGAGGCGTCCCCGCGCGAAAGTGGTCCGTATCGCCTGCCGAGCGAGGCGGAATGGGAATATGCCGCGCGCGCGGGAACCACGACTGCGCGTTGGTGGGGCGATGCGCTTGGCACGGGCAATGCCAATTGCAATGGCTGCGGCAGTGCATGGGATAACCGGCTGCTGACGGACGTCGACAGTTTAGCGCCCAATCCATTCGGGCTTTACGGCATGCTCGGCAATGCGTGGCAGTGGACCGCCGATTGCTGGCACCCCAGCTATATCGGCGCGCCACGCGACGGCAGCGCCTGGAGCGAGGAGAATTGCGCAGGCTTTGTCATTCGCGGCGGGTCCTGGGCCAATCTGCCGGTGTTCGCCCGTTCCGCCGCGCGAACCGAGAGCGAGACCGGCGGCGAATATGACTATTCGCGTCTTACGGGATTCCGCGTGGCACGCGATCTGCCGTGATCCGGGGGACAAGCCGCGACAACTAGTGCAACGCGTCTCTCGGGTCGAGATTCACCACGAGATCCAGGGTCCCGCGATAATGTACCGGGGGAAGAGCCAGCGGAGACGCAAGCAGCACGGCATTCCGCGCGCTGGCGGCAATCGCGCGATAGACAGGGTCGGCCGAGCGCGCGTTCTCGACGATCTCCGCCTTGATGACGACGCCGTCCTCGGTGATCTCGACATGGATCGGAACGGAGAACTGGTCGTCGCCGAGAGATGCAAGATCGAAATTCCAGCGGCGCTCCACTTGGGCGCGGATCAAGTCCCTAACATTGTAGAGCGCCTGCTGCCCCGGCGTCGCATCGTCGTCCAGCGCGGATGCGCGTGACGCGGCCGTCCCGGGCTCGGTGGCGGCGTCAGGCTGATGGAGCTTCGCCAGCGTCTGCAGCTTGGCGTCGAGCTCGGCGGTCGCCGATTTGCCGTTCGCGCCGCTTGGCGCGGGCGAGGCAGCGTTTGTTGCGGGCACTTGCTGCGGCGAGACGGCCGATTTCTCGCCGGCCCTCAAATCCGGATTTGCTGCGGCGACCTCGACGGGAACTGAAAGCAAACCACTCCGTGCCGTCTGCATTCCGTGTTGCGCCACCATGAGCACCACGAACAGCGCGAGACCATGCATGGCCGCCGAGCCGGCAAAGCCGGCGGTCCGGTAGGCACCCGTCTCTTCGCCGGGCTGCGCGCGGCTCCGGTCCAGGAACGCTTCGTTGCGATCGTCAGTGGACACGGCCCAGCCTACTTCCATAGTGGCAAGGAACTCCAGCTCGCTCTATCACTGGCCTCGACAACCAGCTGAACTTCGCGTTGCGTCAGGAGCCCCCCTCACCTAGTTTGTACACGGAACGGGACGGTCGGCGTGGGCAACCGACTCTGCGCGCGTTCGACGATGCGAAACAATGCGGATTGGGCCTTTCGGGAGCCCGGCGGCGATCTGCGACCTGAACGAAGGAAGGCTCAGATCATGACGCCGCCAAGGCTTGGATTTTGCTTGGTTTTTCTCGCCACCATTGCCATTGTGCCAGGCCTGCTTGCGTCGCCCGCCCTGGCCGAAAGCGGCATGGAGTGGCAATTCTTCCAGGCCAAAGATGCCGGCTATAAGTCCACGCGGCTGATCTATGGCGTGCCCGAGACCGACAATGTGCAAGTCAGCGGCGCTTGCGTGCACAGCTCGAGTATCGGCACGAATTTCTCCATCGTCACCTTCGGCGCCGATATCGGCGATCTCGAGAACGGCAAGGATACCGAGCTGCGCGTCTCCGGCGGCGGCTTCGATCACGCGCTCAAGGGCAAGATCATTCGCGCCACCGGCGAAGAAGGCCTAAACGGCGTGGAGATCGACATCGGCAACGACGATCCGCTATGGCGCGCGTTTGCCGAGAAGGACTCGCTCGATTATCTCGTGCCGGGCTACAAGGCCGCCTCGCTCGACCTCACCCGCGGGCGCGACAAGATCCAGCAATACGTCAAGGCTTGCGAGACTTTCGGCGATGCAACCCCGCCGGGGCAGAGCGCCGCTGCCGGAGGCGATGCCGAGAAGGAGGCCTTCGACAGCGCCAAGGAGCTCGGCACGGTCGAGGCGTGGGAGGCCTTCATTGCCAATTATCCGTCCGGGTTCCGCGCCGATCTGGCGCGCGCCTATATCAAGAAGCTCGGTTCGGCAGAGCCCGCCGCCGCGCCGCCGGCATCGAACGTCAGCACGCTGATTGCCGAAGCCGATGCGTCCTGCAAGGACCGGTCAAATCTCCGCTCGCAGAACTCCAAGACGCCAACCAAGCTCACCTTCATCAACCGGTCCGGCGCCATGCGCGGCATTCTATGGCTCGATTTCGACGGACTGCCCAAGGATTACGCCAATCTCCAAGACCGCGAGCAGGTTACGCTCGACACCTTCATGACGCATCCTTGGATGGTCACTGACGGGCCCGGCAATTGTCTCCGGATCGTGCTGCCGCAATCCGCCGGAACGGTCGTCGAGTTAGGCCGCGGCGGCGCGGCGACGATCATCAAGACGGCGCCGGTTGAACAAGGGACACCGGCGAAGAAGCCGGTGGCGAAGAAGGCCACCGGCTGCGAGGAGGGCTTCAGGCTGGTGAAGGGGCGCTGCAAGCGCATCACCGCGACCGAGAAGCCGCAAGGCTGCCCGGCCGGCACCAAGCCTGTGCCCGAGACCGACAATTGCGTTCCCATCACCAGCAATAAATCCGCCTGCGGCCAAGGTCAGATCAGGGTCGAGGGCAAGTGCATGACCAAGAACAAAGCCGTCAGCTTCTGCGGGCCCGGCTTCCGCCCGCAAGGCGGCAAATGCGTCCCGGGCTTCGTCGCGCCGACAGGCCCGCGGCCGTCGACGCATGGCTGCCCGCCAGGGCCGGTCTGGAATGCGCAGGAAGGGTGTCACGAAGACGACTGATCGAAGCTCGCATAATGGATGGCAAGCCAGACCGTCGGCTGTCCCGGCTCGGTCCAGGTGACGCGATGGCGGCAATGGGCGGGGAGAAAGACGAAATCGCCCGGTCCTAGCTCACGGTCGGCCGTCTCGCTCTCGATCCTGAGCCGGGCGCTGCCTTCGACCACAAGCACCCACTCGTCGGTCTCCTGGTCGTACCATTGGCCACCCCGCGTGACTTGTCCGGTCGAGACGATCCGCTCGATGCGGAAACCCGGACGTTCAAACAGCGTCTCGACCGTTTCATCGGTGGACGGCGCTTGCGGCAAGCAGCTTAACAAGTTGCCGGAGCTCAGCCCCACCAGGCCGTCATCCGCTTCATCCGCAGTTGCTCGCGGATCGGCTCGTTGGCGCGGGCGACGAGATCGACCGATAGAGCCCTCAGCGCCTCGGCCTGATCGAGCAGCGTCTTCATGCGCTCGTCGAAGAAAGCGAGCTGGAGCCGCGCCGCCTCGATCGGCGTGCGCGCTGTCGCCAGCCGATTGGCGAACTCAATCCCAGAGGCGACATTGCGCCGGCCCATATCGAGCAACAAGCGGTGCACCTCGACGGTGCCGAGGCGAGCGGCATCGAAGCAACGCTGCCAACTTTCGGCCGCGCTCTCAGCCGCCTTTGGCTTCGGCGATGCCTCGGGCTCAGCGGCCGCAAGTGGTTTCGCGGGCACAGGCTGCGGCTCGAGCGGCTTCTTGCTCGCCGGAGCCTGGCTGACGGCGGGCTGAACGGGTCGAGGCGCAGGTTTCGCCGTCTCCGGAACGGGTCGAGGCGCCGGTTTTGCCGCCTCCTCGCGGGGCGGAGCGGGACGCCGCACGGGTTTCGCCGCCTCCTCCGCAACAGGACGAGGCTCAGGCTTCGCCGCCTCCTCGCGGGGCGGAGCGGGACGCCGCACGGGTTTCGCCGCCTCCGCAACAGGACGAGGCTCAGGCTTCGCCGCCTCCTCGCGCATGGCGACGCCACCAATCTCGGCGGCAACCGTCTTCTCTTTGAGCTCTTTCCTGCGTTCGGTCTTTTGCTTTTTGCCGTTGGACGACTTATCGCCCGGCGGTTTCCGATGCTTACTCATGGATCTTCCCCTTGTTGGCCGCATTAGGGGCAGCGCCCAATCTTAGGTCACACTGCACCAAGTCTAGGCGAAATGGGGCGCGGATGGTTCCGACTAGATGGGCCTCGCGGCCATTTTGCGGCGGGAGAACCGCCGTCGCCCCGACGGAGGGAAGGCCTTGCAGGATGCATGCCGCACCCCTCTACCGGTCATTACCCAGCTTTGCCCTGTGGGGTCAACAATTTGCAGTTGCTGAGTCTGCCATCATTCCGGCGCAAGCCGGAATCCGAGGCGACCCGCACGGACCGCGCGACTGTGGATACCGGCTTTCGGCTTAACGGCCGTTTTTTCGGCGATCCACTTCGGCCTGTGTCACCTCGCCAGAGGCTACCAGCGCGTTCACACAGGTTTTCGACAGCGACTTGCCGTTCCTGTCCATGCACGCCCGCAAGCCCGCGGTTTCGAGCCCATAGTCGCCGCAATATTTGTGATAGTCGGCGGCGCAGGATTTCTGCACCGCCTTGCTGTAGGAATCGGCGTGCGCGGCGCCGGCGCAGCCGACAATGGTGAGGCAAGCGACCAGCCAGGTCGCGCAATTGGTCCGCATCGATAAATCCCCCGAATTTCGACTCAAGCGCGGAGTGTAAACCGAAACGGCGGCGATGGTTCCCCTGGCTGGGCCGGCGCGGGCAAAAAG
>JBAUOI010000038.1:0-7365 GCA_049579665.1 Methyloceanibacter sp. | reverse complement strand
GGTGCTGGCCGCGCAAACAACGCTACGGCGCTGTGGCCTAGTCGTCGTATGCGCCCGTGGATTGATTCGTCGCGAGTGAATGTCCGCTTAGGGGTGAGAAGCTGGGTAGCGGCCTCACTTCACGGTGTCTGCTTCGCGCCATCAATAGACATGCTGCGGCCGCTGAGCCGATCCCAAAGACCAACCCTACGAGGACTATTTCACCTTGGTGAGAGGAGTTGCCCGCGTCATGTCAGCGCCCGCCAAGTTGTACGCCTTGGCCGTGGTCTCGTTCAACGCCGCCTCGACGCGCTGCCGGTAGACTTCCAACTCCCGCGCGCCCGCCTCGCGCGGTACCTCGATCGCATCGCCCATGACGATACCGAGCTTGGAGAAGGGGAGATTGATAGTCATGCGGTCCCAAGAATTGACCGCGCAATAGCGCGACGTGGCCACCGCGAAGGGAATGATGGGACGGCCAGAGCGACTTCCGATCATGACGATACCAAGTCCGCATTTGCGCGCTGGTCCCGGAGGGATGTCGGCGGTCATGGCGACGCTGAAATTCTCCCTGAGCGAGGCGACCGCTCCATGCGCCGCTTCCGCGCCCCCCCGATCGCGCCTCCGTTCGCCGGCGCCTGCTCCGCGAATGAGACTGAGGCCGAAGCGGCGCAACACCCGCGCAAGCGCCTCGGCGTCGTCATGCCGCGCGACCATCGCGCGGCCCGGGATCACCGGCGGGTAGATGCCAGGAAGCAGTAGGAATTGGCCGTGCCAGAGCGCGATAATCGATGGATGCAGGTCTTGCACTCGCGCTAACCAGTCACGAGGGTCGGCGACGATGGTCGAAGTGTTGATGGCGAGCTTGATGTAGTTGGCAAGGACTGGAGCCGCGGCAATTTGCAAAGGGCGCCGCAAGCGAAGTCTCAACTTTCGCACCAACGGAATTTTCCATATCGATGTCACCGGCGTAGACGGCTCCCGCCACTCTAAGGATTTCCGTAGATCCCTCTTATAGCGATGCCTGTCGCTGTGGTCACGTCCGCTTTGGGTCGAAAGCGGACAATCAGGAGGACGCACGTCGCGATGTGAGCGTCGCGCCGACGCTCCCCAGGCAGCAAGCTAGTTTTCGATGTTCTTCACGAGGCCCTTGGCGCAGGCGTCTTCGAACTCAGACTTCGAGATGTCCCCGCTCCCATCTTTGTCAACCTGCGTGAAGTTGACGATGAACGGCGCGGCGGCTGATTGAGCCAGCAGGTCACCCGATGGGACGGCGTTTTTCCAAATCGCTGCGCACTGCTCAGGATTTAGAGCAGCAGAGGGGCGACCGGATGTCATGGTATTCGCCTGTGCGAGAGCACGTTAAATTGATAGGTCGCTCGCCCCCATCGACATCTCGTTGGAGGCGCAGAGTGAAGGTTGCGTGAACCTCGCCCTTGATGATGCGCAGTAATGAGCAGCCCAACCGCCTCCAACTACGTTCTCGGACAATCCGTTCACGAGTATGAACGCTTGATGTTGCAGGCCCGAATACTGCGCCCCTACACGGAAAAATTTTTCCGGTCCGCCGGACTTGCCCCCGGAATGAGAGTGTTGGACATAGGTTCCGGCATGGGAGACGTGGCACTTCTGTGCGCCGACATCGTAGGCCCTGGCGGCCGAGTTCTCGGTATCGACCGCGACGCCGCCGCTCTCGACAACGCCCGCCGCCGCGCAGACGAGCAGGGCTGCTCCTCCTGGCTCGAGTTCCAAGCCAGCAACCTTGATGAATTTATGACCACGGACCAATTCGACGCGTTAGTAGGCCGATACGTTCTGCTCTACCAACCCGACCCGTCCTCCACTATCCGCTCGCTGCTGCGTTCCTTGAAATCGGGTGGCATTGTCGTCTTCCATGAATTTGACTTACCCGGTCCGGACGCCAGCTACCCTCCTTGCCCCACTTACGATCAGGTCTTCATCCTGTTGGGCGAGGTATTCCGCCGTGGCGGCGCGCCTCCCGTCGGGCGGCGGCTCGGCAAGACGCTACTCGACGCGGACCTCCCATTCCCAACTATCGCGGCAGAAATCGTCATCGGTGGAGGACCGGGTTCCTACGTGTATGCGTGGCTTGCCAACACGCTAATCAGCGTCGTTCCACAATTTGCGCGTTTCGGATTGTCGCTGCCCGCCGGTGTCACCGCGGATGAGACTTTGGCAGGTAGAATGGAAGACGAGGCAGTGAGCCTCGGCAGTCAGCTTCTAGCGTCGACTCAATTTGGCGCTTGGACTCGCAAGTCCTAGCACGCACAAAATGGTGAGTTCCTGAAGCGGGCAATGTCCGCTTTGGGTCAGAAGCGGACAATGTGGCTCAGCGCTTGGCGCCGGCGCGCCAGGCGGGCCGCCTCGGCCGCTCGGGCTGGAGCTCGCCGGGCTCGGGCACGCGCGGCAGCGCCTCCATCACGCGCTTCCGCGGGAAGGTGATGATCACCTCGGTGCCGTAGCGGAGTTTGCTCTTGAGCTCGAAGGCGCCGTCATGCAGCTCGGTCAGGCCCTTGGTGATGGGCAGGCCGAGGCCGGTGCCACCTTCTGCCGTCTGATGCGCGAGCGAGCCCTGGCCGAAGCTCTTCAACACGCGCGGGATCTCGTTCTCGGGAATGCCGGGGCCGGTGTCCTTCACGCTGAGGAACTGACCGCCAGTGCCAGTGCGCCCGACCTTCAGCGTGATGGTGCCGCCCGAGGGCGTGAACTTGATGGCGTTGGAGAGGAGGTTAAGGCAGATCTGGCGGATGGCGCGCTCGTCGGCCCAAAGTTGCGGCAGGTTCTCCTCGAATACCTCGACAATCTTCAACCCCTTGTTCTCGGCGCGCAGCCGCATCAGCCGGTCGCAGTCCTCGCAAACGTCGGCGAGGTCGAGCGGCCCTTCATGCAGCTCGTAGCGGCCGGCCTCGATGCGGCTGATGTCGAGGATTTCGTTGATGAGATTGAGCAGATGCTGGCCGCTCTGGTGGATGTCGCCGGCATATTCCTTATAGGTCGGGTTCGCGTGCGGGCCCAAAATCTCCGCGCGCATGATCTCGGAGAAACCGAGAATGGCGTTGAGCGGAGTGCGGAGCTCGTGGCTCATGGTGGCGAGGAAGCGCGACTTGGCGAGGTTCGCCTCCTCGGCGCGCGCGCGGGCGTCGTCGGAGATCGATTTCGATTGTTCGAGCTCGGCGATCAGCGCGTCCTTCTCGGCGCGGAACTCGAGCATGGCGACGACGGTCGAGTTGAACCCGTTCATCAGCCAGATGAAATAGATGTGCACGCCGACCGCCATGGCGGCCATCGCCCAGTAGAACGGGTTGTCGAGCAGGGAAAAGCGGATGACGATGGCGACCGTCATCGGCAGCGTGCCGGCATAGACGATGGGCATCACCGTGGATGCGAACAGCATGCGCATCGAGATGACCACCAGCATCGAGGCGAAGATGAAGGTGTGCGCCGCCTCGCTTTGCGTGTGCGGGCTGATGAAGGCAACCGCCGCCCAGCTGACGCCGTAGAGGAACTCGGCTGCGGTAATCTTGGCGCGCCACATCGGCGTCTTGCTGTCGTCGCGCGGCGCCCTGATGAATTGCCGGCACAGGCTGATGAGGATGCCCTTGGCGACGAACACCGTGCCGAGCCAGATCAGCAGCTCGCGCGGCGGCGCCCAGAACATGGCGCCCATGGCGACGATGATGGCGAGCAGCGGCGTGGTGACGGCGGCGGAGAGCTCGTTCCGCACGAACATCAAAAGCAGCTCGTATTCGAATTCCGGCTTGCCGCCCGATTTGTAGGTGAGCTTCTCGCGCGCCTCTTGCACGCTGCGGGAGGCGCGACGCTTGTGATTGGCCGGAGCGGCTCGTTCCGCCCCCGCTGACGCGCTCCCTGACATGCTAAAGCTCTACCCGCAAAGCGACGTGACTGACAAAAAAGGCGAGGGCTGCCAGCGGCATAGGCCGGGGCAGGGGTTCCTCGACCCCCTGAAGGACCGCCTGGAACTATCTCGCTTAATCCCTAACGGCGCGTTTACTCTCGCTCCGTGCTGATACGGGGCGCGCCTCGCGCTATACTGGTAGGGCAAAGGGCATCAAGTTGCCCGGAGGCTCGATCATGCGCATGGCGGTCAGGCTGTTCGCGGGCTTCATCCTCGTGCTGGCGGAGATCTCCGCCGCGGCAGCCGAGAAGCGGGTCGCGCTCGTGATCGGCAATTCGAGCTACGAGCACGTGCCCGAGCGCTCGCCAATCCCAGCAACGACGCCGCCGACATGGCCGCCGTGCTGAAGAGCCTCGGCTTCGAGGTGATCGAGGGGTCAGACCTCAAGCAGAACGAGATGCGCGAAACGGTGCGGCGCTTCGGCGAGGCGCTGCAAGGCGCCGATGTCGGCCTGTTCTTCTATGCCGGCCACGGCATGCAGGTTCAGGGCACCAATTATCTGGTGCCGACCGACGCCAAGCTGGCGCGCGAGGGCGATCTCGATTTCGATGCGGTCAGGCTCGATCTTGTGCTGGCGCAGATGGAGCGCGAGACCAAGACCAGCATCGTGTTGCTCGATGCCTGCCGCGACAATCCGATGGCGCAGACGCTGGCGCGCAGCATGGGCACGCGCTCGGCGAATATCGGCAGGGGTCTGGCGCGCATCGAATCCGGCGTCGGTACCTTCATCGCCTTCGCCACCCAGCCCGGCAATGTCGCGCTCGACGGGCAGGGGCGGAACTCGCCGTTCACCGCCGCGCTGGTCAAGCATCTGCCGGCCGACGCCACCGATCTCAGCGGCATCATGATCGCGGTGCGCAACGAGGTGCTCGCTTCCACGCAGGGCAAGCAGGTGCCGTGGGAGCACTCTTCGCTCACCGGCCAGTTCTTCTTCAAGCCGGCGGCGCCGACGCCCGCGCCCGCGAACCCCTTGGTCAACCAAGGAACAGCCGATTCCTCGATCGAGATTGCGTTCTGGAACTCGGTCAAGGATGCCAACGACCCGCAAATCCTCAAGACCTATCTCGACCGCTATCCGTCGGGGACTTTCGCTGGGCTCGCGCGGGTGATGATGGAGCGTCTGGCGAAAAGCCCCGATGCGAACGCTTCGAAGTCGGTGGCGCTCGCAGCTCCAAGCGCCGCGAGTGCGGGCGCGGCTGGGACCGCGCCCGAGGCGAAGATGATCACGCTCAGGGCGACGCTGAAGACACGCGACGGCGACAGCTCGGGCCGCCCCTATCTCGGCGTGCAGATCAGTCAAGTCAGCGAGGACCTCGCCAAGACGGTCGGCTTGACCGGCACCAAGGGCGCGACGGTGTCGCAGCTGGTGCGGGGCAGCCCCGCCGAGCTCGCCGGGGTTCAGCCCGGCGACGTGATCGTGAAATTCGAGGGCATCAGCGTGGAGGACCAGCGCGACCTGACCAAGCGCATCGGGGAGACGCCCTCCGGCGCGGATGTGAGCCTCGAGATCTGGCGGATCGGCAACGGCCCCGGCGATTTCCTGCGCTGGCTGCGCGACCGGGCGGATGCGGGCGATCCCTCGGCGATCAAGAGCCTCGCCCAGGCGCATACCATCGCCTTGACCGGAGTCGGTGATGCGGCCGAGGCGGTGAGGGCCTATCGCCGGGCGGCCGATATCGGCGACGCCGCGGCAATGTACCGGCTCGGCGTCGCCTATGCGAATGGGCAGGGCGTGGGCAAGGACGCGACGGAGGCCGCGCGCTGGTTCCGCAAAGGCGCCGACGCGGGTGACGCCACGGCGATGACGGAACTGGGGCGCGCCTATATCTACGGCTTGGGCATCTTCAAGGACGAGGCTGAAGGCGTGCGCTGGTATCGCAAGGCCGTCGACCTCAACGAGCCCTATGCGACGAACAACCTCGCTTATCTTAACGAGGCCGGCGCTTCGGGGGTCGCCAAGGACGAGGCGGAAGCCGTGCGGCTCTACCGCAAATCGGCTGAGCTTGGAAATACCGATGCCCTGGTCAATTTGAGCGTGATGCTGCTCAACGGACGCGGCGCGCCGAAGGACGAGCAGGAGGCGGGGCGGCTGCGGCGCCAGGGAACGGCGCTCAATCATCCGCGCGCATATTACGTGCTTGCCAGCGTCTACGAGCAGGGGCTCGGCGTCGGCAAGGACCTCAATGTGGCGCTGGAGAACTATCGGAAGTCGGCCGATCTCGGTTACACTGACGCCCTCATCAATGTCGGCTTCATGTATGAGAGGGGCATTGGCGTCGCCAAGAACGAGGCGGAAGCGGTGAATTTCTACCGCAAGGCCGCCGAGCTCAACAACGCGTTCGGCGTGACCAATCTCGGCATGATGCTGGAGAATGGACGCGGCACGAAGAAGGACGTCGGCCAGGCGGTCGAGCTCTATCGCAAGGCCGCGGGGCTGAACCACTCGACCGCCATGGTGGCGCTCGGCTGGCTCTACGAAAACGGCAAGGGCGTCAAGCGCGACCCGGCAGAGGCGGGACGGCTCTACCGCCAGGCGGCGGAGCTCGGCGAGCCGCAAGGCATGCACAACCTTGCCGGTCTCTTGGCGGCAGGCCGCGGGGTCAAGGTGGACAACGAGGAAGCCGCGCTGTGGGCACTCCGCGCGATTGAACGCAACAACGCCTTCACTATCGAGCAGATGCGCACCAACGGCGCCGCCTGGGGCTTGCCGTTCCGTAAGGCGCTGCAACGCCAGCTCAAGGAGCAAGGGGTCTATTCCGGGCCGGTCGACGGCAAGTTCGGCGCCACCACGCAAGCGGCGATCAATACGCTGGCGAACAGGAACTAGCCGCGGCTAAGATCGCCGATGCGACTGACCATCATTGGCTGCGGCGATGCCTTCGGCGCGGGCGGGCGGCTACAGACCTCATTCCATATTCGCTCCCGCACCTCGAGTTTTCTGATCGATTGCGGAACCACCTCGCTGATCGGCATGCGCCGGCTCGGGTTGCAACCGAACGACATCGACACCGTGTTCGTCTCGCATCTGCATGGCGACCATTTCGGTGGCTTGCCTTGGCTCCTGGTCGATGCCATTTATGTCAGCAATCGAACGCGGCCGCTCGTGGTCACGGGACCGCGCGGCATCGAGGCGCGTTTCCTGACAGCGGCGGAGGCGCTCTATCCCAACATCACCACGGCAGCGCGCGGCTTCGAGCTTTCCTTCGTCGAATATGCGGAGCGGACGCCGCTCGCTGTCGGCGGCGTCACCGTCACCCCGTTCGAGGTGAAGCATCCGTCAGGCGCGCCGCCTTATGCGCTCAGATTCGAGATCGACGGCAGGGTGCTCGCGTTTACCGGCGACACGGGATGGGTCGAGGTGCTGTGCGAGGTCGCGCGCGGCGCCGACCTGTTCATCTCGGAATGCTTCCAATCCGATCTCACGCTTCCCATCCATCTCGATTACGCGA
>JBAUOI010000037.1:0-15191 GCA_049579665.1 Methyloceanibacter sp. | reverse complement strand
GGTTCTCGGCGTTGGTGGCGAGCGTGGTGCGGATCACTTCGGGGTTGGTGAGCGGGAAATTCGAGGGCGACATCGCCGAGAGCATCTGGTTCAGATAGAACAGCGCCTTCTTGCGCGTCTTGTCGTCGACCCCCTGGGTATTGCGGGTGAGGTCCTCGGCCCAGCGCGAGGTGATGAGATAAGCCTGCTTCCAGAAATCGAAGACCTGACCGTTCGACCAGTCGGGGTCCTTGAAGCGGTTGTCGCCGGGCTCCGGCTCGACCACGGGCTCCACCTCTTCGCCCAGAAAGCGGCGCACTGAGCGGCCCCAGAGATCGGCATAGCTCGCGAAGAGTTCGCTTTGCGCGGTGGCAAATTTGGCGGGCTCGGCCACCCAATGCCGCGCGATCTCGCCCAGCGACTTGGCGGCTTCGCCAGCCTCCGAGGCCATGCTGTAAGGACCTTGCCCGTTCGAACTGGTACGCTCGGCAAGCGCGGAGAAAGCCTTGGTCCCTTGGTCGAAGAGACGCACCATATTCCGGGCGAAGGCTTCCATTTGATTGGCGTAGACTTGCTCGACCCCGGAAGAATCGGGTGTTTTATTCTTCTCCTGCATCAATCTGTCCTTGCTTTAACCCCCAATTTACCTTGCTACAGCCACCATCCAATATCAGGCTCGGCGCGCTCTCCCGCTGTTGCGCAAGGGGTCATTGTGCTATGCAATATAATAAGTGCACGACGATTGCCAATCGTCACGGGGAATCGGCAAGAACAACACTGCAAATTCATGCTGCGCACGCTTCCTAGCTTTGCCTTGCGCCTGCTTGCCCTGCTCGTTCCGCTGGGGCTTGGCGCTTGCGCCGATACGATCTCCTCTAGCGAGGTCACGCCCTCGAGCCAGCTCCTCAGGGACTATGACAAGACCCTGACCAAGTCGGAGCAGAAGGCCGTGATCAGCGACCTCGAGGCAGCCCAGGCGAAAGCCCGCGGCGAAACTGGCTCTGAACCGACCGGCTCGACCGGCGCAAAATCGGCCGAGACGCAGAACTAGCGCTTGCGGCGAAGGCCCGGCGGGCCTTGCCCAGCGGCCCATTTTTATGGTTCAAGTGATGTCCCTTAGGGGCCTGAACGGGGTGGGGACCCCTCGCATCCGTGACCAGCGATTTCCATAGAATCAAGCGGCTGCCGCCTTACGTCTTCGAGCAGGTAAACAAGCTCAAGGCCGAGGCGCGCGCGCGCGGCGACGACATCATCGATTTCGGCATGGGCAATCCCGACATGCCGACGCCCGAGCATATCACCGCCAAGCTGATCGAGACGCTGCGCGATCCGCGCACCAATCGCTATTCCGCCTCGAAGGGCATCCAGGGCCTGCGCAAGGCGCAAGCCGCCTATTATGCGCGCCGCTTCGGGGTGAAGCTCAACCCCGACACACAAGTCGTGGCCACGCTCGGCTCCAAGGAAGGCTTCGCTAACGTAGCGCAGGCGATCACCGCTCCCGGCGACGTGATCCTCGTGCCCAACCCGACTTATCCCATCCACGAGTTCGGCTTCATCATGTCGGGCGGCGTTATTCGGCATTTGCCGGCGCGCACCGATTCCCAGTTCATGACCTCGCTCGACAAGGCGGTGCGCCATTCGGTGCCGAAGCCGTCGGCGCTCGTGCTCAATTATCCGGCCAACCCGACCGCCAATGTCGCCAATCTCGATTTCTATCGGGAGATTGTCGGCTTCGCCAAGAAGCATGAGCTACTCGTGCTCTCGGATCTTGCCTATGCCGAGATCTATTTCGATGGCGAGCCGCCGCCGTCGATCCTGCAAATTCCAGGAGCGATGGATATCGCGGTCGAGTTCACCACGCTGTCGAAGACTTACGCCATGCCCGGCTGGCGCGTCGGCTTTGCCGTCGGCAATGAGCGCCTGATCCATGCGCTCACTCGCGTGAAGTCCTATCTCGACTATGGCGCCTTCACGCCGATCCAGGTGGCTGCCGCGGCGGCGCTGAACGGACCGCAGGACTGCGTCGACGAGATCCGCGCCATCTACAAGCGGAGGCGCGATTGCCTGGTCGATGCCATCACGCGCGCCGGCTGGCCGATCCCCTCGCCGCCGGCCACGATGTTCGCCTGGGCGCCAATCCCCGAGATGTTCTCCCATCTCGGCTCGCTCGAATTCTCTAAATTGCTGTTGGAAAAGGCGGGCGTCGCGGTCTCGCCCGGCGTCGGCTTCGGCGAATATGGCGAAGGCTATGTGCGGCTCGCGCTGGTCGAAAACGAGCACCGCATTCGCCAGGCCGCGCGCAACATTCGCAGGTTCCTCTCCGACTCCGCCAAGACCATGCATAATGTCATTCCCATTGCCTCCAAGGCGAATCGGTCGTTCTGATTTCTTCCATGAGTGATGCATTGAAGCTTGGGCTGGCGGGGGTCGGCACCGTCGGCAGCGGTCTCTTGCGGCTGCTTGCGGCGCGCAAGGCGGAGCTTGCCGCGCGCGCCGGTCGTCCGATCGAGGTCGTCGCTTATTCGGCCAAGAGCCGGCAGAAGAAGCGCGACGCCAATCTTTCCGGACTTCGGTTTGTGCAAGACCCCGTGGCTCTGGCGAGAGACCCCGAGATCGACGTGTTCGTCGAGCTGATCGGCGGCGAGGAGGGTGTGGCGAAAGATGCGGTCGAGGCCGCGCTCTCAGCCGGAAAGCATGTCGTCACCGCCAACAAGGCGCTGCTCGCCCATCATGGCGCGAGCCTCGCTGCGCTCGCCGAGAAGAACCGCATCGCGCTGAATTTCGAGGGCGCGGTAGCCGGCGGCATTCCCGTCGTCAAGGTGATGCGCGAGAGCCTGCAAGGCAACGCCATCTCCCGCGTCTACGGCATCCTCAACGGTACCTGCAATTACATCCTCACGCTGATGGAGCAGGAGGGGCGGAGCTTCGCCGACGTGCTGAAGGAAGCGCAGGCCCAAGGCTATGCCGAAGCCGACCCCACCTTCGATATTGGCGGCTTCGACACTGCGCATAAGCTCGCGCTGCTCACGAGCCTCGCCTTCGGCACGCGTACCAGCTTCGAGTCCGTCTATGTCGAGGGCATCGAGCAGATCACGCCGGCCGACATCGAGGCGGCGGGCGATCTCGGCTATCGCATCAAGCTGCTCGGCGTGGCGTTGCGCACCGACAGCGGCATCGAGCAGCGCGTGCACCCGACCATGGTGCCGAAGCACACGGCCATCGCCGAGGTCGATGGCGTGAAGAATTGCGTGGCCATCGACGGCGATTTCGTCGGCGACGTCATGCTGATCGGCGCCGGCGCCGGCGGCGGTCCGACCGCGTCGTCGGTGACGAGCGACCTGATCGATATCGCCCGCAGACTGATCCTGCCCCCCTTCGGCACCAAGGCCAAGACGCTGAAGCCTTACAAGAAGGCGCAGATGCGCGGGCATCAAGGCGGCTACTATATCCGGCTGTCGGTCTACGACCGGACCGGGGCGTTCGCGGCCATCGCCAGCCGCATGGCTGACCAGGGCATCTCCATCGAAAGCATCGTGCAGCGTCGGCCGCGCGCCGAGTTGCCGGGGTTCGACCGCCCGCACAAGGGTTCGCCGGCCGCCGTTGTCATGATCACGCACCAGACTACCGAAGCCGCGATCGGCAAGGCGCTGGCGGCGATTGAGCGCGACGGCCATGTCGATCAGAAGCCGCAGATGATCCGTATCGAAAAACTGTGATAGTGAATGTGTAACCCTACAGGCGGCATAACATAAGATCGCCTGAGGGCAGGGAGGAACGGACGTGTCGCTGGCTCTGGCTAAGACCGAGCTCGACCGCGCTTTGGCGCTCGATATCGTTCGCGTCACCGAGGCGACCGCGGTGGCAGCCGCTCTGTGGCGGGGCCGGGGTAATGAGGCCGCCGCCGACGAGGCCGCCGCCACCGCCATGTATCGCGAGCTTGCCCGCCTGCCGATCGAGGGCGTTGTCGTCGTAGGCGAGGGCGAAGAGAACGAGACCCCGCTCCTTTACATTGGCGAGACGGTCGGCGCCGGCGGCCCAACCCCGCTCAAGGTCGACCTTGCCGTCGATCCGGTGGAAGGCTCCACGCTCTGCGCCAAGGCGCTCCCTAATGCGCTTTCAGTGCTGGCCGTTGCCGCGCGCGGCAGCCTCTTGAAAGTGCCGACCATGTATATGGACAAGATCGCCATCGGGCCGGGCTTTCCCGAGGGCTTGGTCGATCTCGACGCCTCGCCGACGGAAAACCTGAAGGCGCTCGCCGGTGCCAAGGGCGTCCCCTTGAACGAGATCACCGTCTGCATCCTCGACCGCCCGCGTCATGCCAAGCTCATCGAGGAGGTGCGCGCTTCGGGCGCCTCGCTCAAGCTGATCGGTGACGGCGACATTGCCGGGGTGATCCACGTGACCGAGCCGCTCGAAACCGGTATCGACATCTATATGGGCATCGGCGGCGCGCAGGAAGGCGTGCTCGCCGCGGCAGCGCTTGCCTGCATCGGCGGCCAGATGCAGGGACGCCTCGTCATCGCCAACGACCAGCACCGGACGCGCGCCCGCGCCGCCGGCATTCATGATCTCGCCCGCAAATACTCCATGCGCGACATGGTGACCGGCGATCTTTCCTTCGCCGCGACCGGCATCACCGACGGTTCGCTTTTGGAGGGCGTGCGTTTCACCCGCGAGGCTGTGTTCACCCATACGCTGGTGATGCGTGCCTCGACCCGCACTGTGCGCTGGATCAAGACCGAGCATCCGGACATCAGCAAGTTCGACTGACCCCTTGCGGGGAGACGCCGCGAATCACCTTACACTCGCTGCTTTAGAGCGAGCATGGTGTGACGGCAGCCCTCAAACTCAGACCGGCGGAAACCGAGGCTTTCCCCGCGCTACTCGGCGTGGAACGCTCGGCGCGCGGCTTTCGCTGGGCCGAGCGGTTGGATCCCGGCCGCGCGCATATCGCCCCCTCCATCGCCCAGGCGCATGGTCTGCCGGAGCTGCTCGGCCGCGTGTTGGCCGCGCGTGGCGCCGATCCGCAGACGGTCTCCCGCTTTCTCGATCCATCGCTCAAGACGCTGCTGCCGGACCCCGCATGCTTGCAGGACATGGAGGGGGCGGCCGAGCGCTTTGCAGCTTCCATCAGGGCGAACGAGCCGATCGCCGTGTTCGGTGACTATGACGTCGATGGCGCGGCTTCGGTCGCGCTGGTCGAGCGCTTTCTTCGCGCTCATGGGCAGACGCCCGCCACCTATATCCCCGATCGCCTGACCGAAGGCTATGGCCCGAGCGCTGAGGCGCTTGCCGGCTTGGTCAAGGACGGCGCGCGTCTCATCCTCACCGTCGATTGCGGCACCACCGCCGAGGTTGCCATCGCCGCAGCCAACGCCGCCGGCGCTGAAGTGATCGTCATCGACCACCATCAGGCCGACGAGGCGCTGCCGCCCGCGCTCGCCGTGCTCAATCCGAACCGGCAGGACGATCTCTCTGGCCAGGGGCATCTCGCCGCTGCCGGCGTCGTATTCCTGTTCCTGGTCGCGGCCACCCGCGTGCTTCGCCGCGATGGTTTCTATCGCGATCGGCCCGAGCCCGATCTGCTTGGCCTGCTCGACCTCGTGGCGCTCGCCACGGTCTGCGACGTGGTGCCGCTCAAAGAGGCGAACCGCGCCTTCGTCGCCAAGGGACTTAAGGTCCTGCGGCTCCGGAACAACCAAGGCTTGCGCGCGCTCGCCGATGCCGCCCGCATCGACGAGGCGCCGACCTGCTACACGCTCGGCTTCATCCTTGGCCCGCGCATCAATGCCGGCGGCAGGGTCGGGGCGTCGAACCTCGGCGCGAGGCTGCTCGCCACTGACGATGAAATCGAAGCGCGCGCCATCGCCGCCAAGCTCGAAACGCTGAATGCCGAGCGGAGAGCTATCGAGGAGCGCATGCTCGCCGAAGCCCTCGCCGCCGCCGAAGCCTCGCTTGCCGCAGACCCCGCCAGCCCGCTCCTCTTCCTCGCGGCGGAGGGCTGGCACAAGGGCCTGCTCGGCCTCGTCGCCGGCCGTATCGCCGAGCGCTTCCGCTTGCCGGCCTTTGTTTCAACGCTTGAGCCCGACGGTTTCGCCACGGGCTCGGCGCGCTCGATCACCTCTGTCGATCTCGGCGCGGTGGTTCGCGCTGCCGTGCACGAAGGTCTCCTCGTCAAAGGCGGTGGGCATGCGATGGCGGCGGGGTTCAAGCTGGAGCGGCGCAGAGAGAGCGCTCTGCTACAATTCCTGCTCGAGTATCTCGCAAGCCCCGTGGCGCTAGCCGCATCGCTTCGCCATCTCGCCATTGACGGTGCGCTCTCGGCCGGGGGCGCCAATCAAGAGCTCATGGAGCTGCTCGACCGCGCCGGACCCTATGGACCCGGTCATCCCGAGCCGCGCTTCGTCTTTCCGGCGCATCGCTTGCGCCGCGTGCGTCTCATGAAGGACGTGCATATCCGCTGCACGTTGCACGCCTCCGATGGCGCGCGCATCGAGGCCTGCGCGTTCCGCGTGGCCGACACGCCGCTTGGCGCGCTGCTGCTGAATGGCGAGGGGCTGCAGCTCCACGTCGCGGGACATTTGCGCCGCACGAGCTGGCAGGGCAGGGAAAGCGTCGAGCTCATGATCGAGGACGCCGCCGATCCGCGGGTCGCAGGCGGGTCTTAGCCGCGTTCTTGCGGGCGGCAAGAAACCTTACTATATGACGAGGCTCTTGCGCGCCGCCCCCTTCGTCTAATGGTCAGGACGTCAGGTTTTCAACCTGAAAACAGGGGTTCGATCCCCCTAGGGGGCGCCACTGCGAGCCGATCCCCTACCACTTGCCCGCGTTCGGCATCGAGGCCCAGGGCTCCTGCTTGGGCTTGGACTTCCCCTTTTGCAGAAACTCGATCGAGATATTGTCGGGCGAGCGGATGAAGGCCATGTAGCCGTCGCGCGGCGGTCGGTTGATGGTGACGCCGTTCTTCATCAGCTTCTCGCAGGTCGCATAGATGTCGTCGACCTCATAGGCGAGATGCCCAAAATTGCGCCCCTCGCCATAAACCTCGGGGTCCCAATTGTAAGTGAGCTCGACTTGCGCGTCCTCGTCGCCGGGCGCGGCGAGATAAACCAGCGTGAAGCGGCCTTGCGGGCTCTCCATGCGGCGCACTTCCTTCATGCCGAGCTTGTTGCAGTAGAAGTCGAGCGACGTATCGAGATCGCTGACGCGCACCATCGTGTGCAGATATTTCATCGCGTCGTCTCCTCAGGCCGTTGCCCGCGCGGAAGCGCACCCAATTAGCGCGCGGTGCGCATGTGTGGCAAGAGCACCACGCTGGTGTCATTTTTTGCCGAAGGAACACGCAGATTGCGTGGCGATTGTTGCACAAGGCCCACACCCTGCTGTTCCGCGGCGGCAAAAGTGAAATTTCTCTCGACGCCAGAAATGTTTGCGCCGTCGCGAGGCATGATTCTGCCGATTCGTTCCGCCTGCTGCGTCCTTTGGTGCGGTTCCGCCAGACTCGCTTAGAAATCATATGGTTACAGGTGCGGCCGACCAGGATTCACGAACTCGGCTGGGGCATTGTGGAGAAGGCGGAACCGCGCGGAAAATTCCCGTGGCCTCCTCAGGCGGCAATGCTATCTTCGCAAACGAGTGTTTCCGGCCGATTCGTGTATGGGGCGTGTTTCGGCTGCGTCAGAAGTTATATGCGGGGGAATGCGGCATGGGGGCGAAAGAACCGCCACATTTAGAGGGCCATACCCAACGCGACGAGGAAGTCACAGTTGATGTCTTCGAAGTGTCAGGATCGATCAAGTGGTTCGATGCGTCAAAGGGTTATGGGTTTATCGTTCCGGACGAGGATCTTCCCGACGTTCTCCTGCACGTGACGTGCCTGCGCCGCGACGGATTCCAGACGGCTTACGAGGGAGCGCGCGTGGTCTGCGAGGTGCTGCGCCGGCCGAAGGGCCTGCAGGCCTTCCGCATCCGCGCGATGGACGATTCGACGGCGGTGCATCCGTCGCAATTGCCGCAGCGGACTCACGTGGTGGTCATCCCGGAGAGCGACTGGGAACGGGCCACGGTCAAATGGTTCAACCGACTGCGCGGCTTCGGTTTTGTGACCCGCGGCGGTCAGACTCTGGACATCTTCGTGCATATGGAGACGCTCAGGCGCTGCGGCTTCACGGAGTTGCGACCGGGCCAATCGGTGCTGGTTCGCTACGGCCGCGGACCGAAGGGGTTGATGGCGGCGGAGCTCAAGCCGGACGGCTCGCAAGGACCGTCCTCCCACTGACATTGCGGACGCTTGACCGGCTGGCCTGCTCGGCGGCGCTGTCTTTGTTTGCGCTCGGCCTATTCGCGCAATCGAGCGGCTTCGCGGCCGGCACCGGCACGCTCGTGCTCAAGACCGATAGCGGCGACCACAGCTTCAACATCGAAGTGGCCACCACCGATCGCGAGCGCGCGCTCGGCCTCATGTTCCGTCGCTCGCTACCGGAGAATGCCGGCATGCTCTTTCTCTATGACCGGGCGCAGCCCGCAGCGATGTGGATGAAGAACACGCTCATCCCGCTCGACATGGTGTTCATCTCCGCCGACGGCAAAGTGCATCGCATCGAGCAGAGTGCCGAGCCCTTCTCCACGTCACTGATCCCGTCGGAGGGGCCTGTCGTCGGCGTGCTCGAGCTGAATGGGGGAGAGGCGGCCAAGATCGGGCTCAAGCGCGGCGATAAGGTGCTTTATCCCGGCCTGGTTAATAAGTGAGGGCTAGAGCCCTGCAGCCCTCCGCCTTTGGCGCTAGCCCTATTGAGACTAGCTTAAGCCGCGCCAGCCAATTATGTATCTGCCAGCGATTTGATCGGGGCATAGCGCAGTCTGGTAGCGCACCTGCTTTGGGAGCAGGGGGTCGCAAGTTCGAATCTTGCTGCCCCGACCATCGCTTGCTTGAAGCAATGAGGAGCCGCATGGCCGCCCACATCTATAAGCCCGCCAAGACCGCGATGCAGCAGGGTATGGCGGGTACGCGCGAGTGGATCTTGGAATACGAGCCCGAGCAGCCGAAGCTGATCGAGCCGTTGATGGGCTGGACCAGCTCGACAGAGACCAAGCCCCAAGTGCGCATGAGCTTTGCCAGCAAGGAAGAGGCGGTAGCGTTCGCCACGCGCCAGGGGATTGCCTTCCGGCTGGAGGAGCCGCAAAAGACGGCGCTGAGACCGAAGTCCTACGCCGAAAACTTCAAGTTCGGCCGGCTGGACCGCTGGACACACTGACGGTCATCGTTTCGCGCTATAGTCTCAACCGTTACCGGGGTCCCGTAGCTCAAGGGATAGAGCATCTGCCTTCTAAGCAGAGGGTTGAAGGTTCGAATCCTTCCGGGACCGCCATTTTACTTCGGCCGCCTTGGCTGCGCCCGTCTGACCGTCGAGGGACTATCATGCGCCTTGTCGTTGGGTTGCTTCTCACGCTCGTTCTATGCGACGCGGCCGCCGCCGCTCCTAAGCTGCTGTTCGAGGTGAAGGGACTGGAGCAACCGGAATCGGTCGTGCAGGATCCGGCCACCGGCGCTCTGTATGTCAGCAATATCGTCGGCGCCGTCATGCAGAAGGACGGCAACGGCTACATCGCCAAGCTCAAGCCCGACGGCGCGATCAGCACAAAAACATGGGTCAAGGGACTCAATGCCCCGACCGGGATGGCGCTGCACGACCGCACGCTCTACGTGGCCGACGTCGACGAGCTGATCGAGATCAACGTGGCGTCGGGCGAGATCGTCGAGCGCTATCCAGCCAAGGGGGCGATCTTCTTGAACGACGTCGCGGTCGGCGAAGACGGTACCGTCTATGTTTCCGACACGCCGATGAATACGATCTGGC
Source organism: Methyloceanibacter sp. (assembly GCA_049579665.1). Taxonomy (GTDB): domain Bacteria; phylum Pseudomonadota; class Alphaproteobacteria; order Rhizobiales; family Methyloligellaceae; genus Methyloceanibacter. Next base: position 5,355 of record JBAUOI010000037.1, on the reverse strand, counting down.
GGCTGAAGGATGGAACGTTCGAGCCGTGGTTCTCAAACGATGTGCTGAACGGACCGAACGGCCTTCTCGTCCAGGACGGAAAGCTGATCGTCGCGTCCTTCGGCAAATTGCCGGGCGAAGGTCAGAAGCAAGAGCTTGGCGGTCTGCTCGCCGTCGATATCGAGAAGCAGGCGGTGAGCACGGTCGGCAACAACGACAAGCTCGGCAATCTCGACGGCCTCCAAGCGCTCGCACCGGGCTCTTATTTGGTGACGGATTGGGCGGCGGGGGGGCTCTATCGCGTCGACCCGAAGGGCAAGTTCGAGCGCATCCTTAAGCTGGGCAAGGGCAGCGCCGACTTCGTCTATTTCCCCGACAAGAAACTCGTGCTGATCCCGATCATGCTGAGCAACTCGCTCGTCGCCTACACGCTCGACTAGCAGACCTGCGCTCGCGGCCGGCTGGCTAGCCGATGCTGCGTACCACCCCGCCGTCCACGCGGATGGCAGCGCCTGTCGTTGCCGACGCCGCCTCGCTGCAGAGATAGACCACCGGGTTCGCCACCTCTTCGGGCGTCGCCCAGCGCTTGATCAGCGAGGTGGGACGCAGCGTCTTGATCAGCTCAATGGCCATCTCCTCGACGCTGATGCCCCGGTCCTTGGCCAAGGTCTCCAGAAACGCACTCACGCCTTCCGTGAGCGTCGGCCCGGGCAACACCGCGTTGACCGTCACGCCGGTCCCGGGAACGGTTTCGGCAATGCCGCGCGAGACTGCGAGTTGCGCCGTCTTGGTCATGCCGTATTGCACCATCTCCGCCGGGATGTTCAGCCCCGACTCCGAAGAGATGAAAATGATGCGGCCCCAGTTCTGCTCCAACATGTGCGGCAGCAGCGCGCGCGACAGGCGCACGCCGCTCATGACATTGACCTCGAAATGGCGGAGCCAATCGCTGTCGGGGATGTCGAGGAACGGCTTCGGCTCGAAGATGCCGGCATTGTTGATGAGAATGTCGACCGGGCCGAGTTGGGCCACCAGGCGATTGACCTCGGCCGCGCTTCCAACATCCCCGGCGATGCCGATCACGGGCGTCTTTCTTTCAGAGCCGATCCGCTTCGCCGCGTCGCGGGTTTTTGCCTCGCTGCGCCCATTGACGACGACGGCGGCGCCTTCGCGCGCCAGGCCCTGAGCAATGGCGAAGCCGATGCCTTGCGTCGAGCCGGTCACGAGCGCCCGCTTGCCCCGGAGCTTGAAATCCATGGCGAAAAGTCCTTCCTTCTCGTCGAGCAACTGGCCTTAAGCGCGAAGCCGCGCAAACCCGGCGTCGAGATCGGCCTTCAGATCATCGACGTCTTCGAGCCCGATATGGAGACGGAGCGCGGGGCCTTCAGCCTGCCACTGTGTCGCAGAGCGATAGGCTCTCGGGTCGAACGGAAGGATCAGGCTCTCGAAGCCGCCCCAGGAATAGCCCATGCCGAACAGGCTGAGACCGTCGAGCATGGCAGCAAGCCGTTCGTGCGGGACGGGTTTCAGCACGATCGAGAACAACCCGGAGGCGCCGGTGAAGTCGCGCTTCCAGATCGTGTGTCCCGGATCTGATGGAAGCCCGGGATGAATCACCCGGGCGACCTCGGGCCGTTCCGCCAGCCAGCGCGCAATCTCGAGCGCCGATTGCTGGTGGCGCGCCAGCCTCACGCCGAGGCTGCGCAAACCTCGTAGGCCGAGATAGACGTCCTCAGGCCCGACGCAGAGACCGAGATCCTCATGCGTCTTGGCGACCGTTCCCAAGGTTTTCTCGTTCATGGTGATTGAGCCGAGCATGATGTCGGCATGGCCGCCGATATATTTCGTCGCCGCTTGAACGGACACGTCGGCGCCATGGGCGAACGGCTTGAAATAGAGCGGCGTCGCCCAAGTATTGTCTAGAATGACCACCGCGCCAGCCGCCTGCGCGGCCTTGGCGATGGCCGGGATGTCTTGCACTTCGAAAGTCTGCGAGCCGGGAGATTCGGTGAAAACGACCTTCGTCTTCTTGGTGATGAGTCGCGCGATGTCGCCGCCGATGTGGGGGTCGTAATAGATGATCGTGACGCCGAGCCGCTTCAGCACGTTGTCGCAAAATCGCCGCGCGGGACGATAGACGCTGTCCACGATGAGCAGCTCATCGTCCGCGGCAAGGAAAGCGAGAAGCGAGGTGGCGATAGCCGAAAGGCCGGACGGCGTAAGCAGCGTGCGGTGGCCGCCTTCGAGTTCGGCGATCGCTTCTTCGAGCGCTCTGACCGTGGGCGTACCTAAGCGTCCGTAAGTGAAGGCCTGATCGTTGGCCTCAAGCGCCGCGACGGTCGGAAAGATCACGGTCGAGCCGCGATAGATCGGCGTATTGACGAAGCCGTGCTGGCGCGCGGGTTCGCGCCCGGCATGGGCGAGCCGGGTCAAATCCTTCTCTTTCCCGGTCCGTTTGCTCATCTAGCCTCGATCAGGCGAGGGAACCCGCATGCGCGAGTCCCTCAGCCCGTCTCGATGGGAAGGTTTTGATCGGCGCCCCATTCCGACCAGGAGCCGTCATAGACGGCCGCCCTGCGGTGCCCGATTTCGGCAAGCCCGAGGGCAAGCACGCTCGCCGTGATGCCTGAGCCGCAGCTGGCCACGACCGGCTTGGAGAGATCGACGCCCGCTTCCTCGAACAGCCTTTCGATTTCGGGTCCCGTCTTGAACGTACCGTCCTTGTTGAGCAGCTTGGCGTAAGGGAGATTGTGCGATCCGGGAATATGCCCCGAGCGAAGCCCCGGGCGCGGCTCAGGCGCCTTGCCGGCGAACCGATCGGCCGCGCGCGCGTCGACGATCTCGGCCGACTTGTCCTTCAGCAGCGCCTTGATGTCGGAGACGTCGCGCACGAGGTCGAGGTTGCGTCGCGCCGTGAAATGGCGCGCGGTGCGGCTTCTCGGCGCCCCGCTTTCCAGCGGCCGGTCCTCGCGCTTCCATTTCGACAATCCGCCGTTCAGCACGCTCACATCGTCGACGCCCATGACGCGGAACGTCCACCACACGCGCGCGGCGCTGAACAGCCCGCTTGAGTCGTAGACCACGATGCGCGAGCCGTCGCCGATCCCCATGCTGCGCATGCGCGAGGAGAATTTCTCGGGCGGCGGCAACATATGCGGGAGGCCGCTCTTGGTGTCTGCGATCTCGTCGATGTCGAAGAAGATCGCGCCGGGAATATGCTCGGCGCGATATTCCTCATGCGCGTTCCGGTTTTCCGCCGGCATGTGCCAGGAGGCATCGATGATGACGAGGTCGGGCGCATCGAGCTCGCGGGCAAGCTCGTCGGTCTCAGTCAGCCAAGTCTTCGTCTGCAACAAAGCTCGTCTCCAATCCAATTAAACGAATACACGAGGCGCGGCATCCTGCCCTTGGTCGAGCCAGGCTGGGACCGGCAACCCCTTCTCACGCAGGAATTTGGGGTTGAACAGCCGGCTTTGGTAGCGGGTACCGTAATCGCAAAGCACGGTGACGATGGTATGGCCCGGGCCCAAATCCCGGGCAAGGCGGATCGCGCCGGCAACATTGATCCCGCTGGAGCCACCGAGGCAGAGCCCTTCCTCGCTCAAAAGGTCGAAAATGATCGGCAGCGCTTCGGCATCCTCAATCTGGTAGGCCTCGTCGATCTTGGCCCCCTCCAGATTGGCGGTGATACGGCCCTGACCGATGCCCTCGGTGATGGAACTCCCCTCGGCCTTCAGCACGCCGTGCTTGTAGTAGTTGTAGAGCGCGGCGCCCATTGGATCGGCGAGCCCGATCACGACGTCAGGATTGTGTTCTTTCAGCCCCATCGAGACGCCGGCAAGCGTGCCGCCGGTGCCCACGGCACAAATGAACCCGTCGACTTTGCCGTCGAGCTCGTTCCAGATCTCCTGCGCCGTCGTCTCGATATGACCTTGGCGGTTGGCGACATTGTCGAACTGGTTGGCCCAGATCGCGCCGTTCGGCTCTGTTGCCGCGAACTCCTCGGCGAGCCGTCCGGAATATTTCACGTAATTGTTCGGGTCCTTGTAGGGGACGGCGGGGACCTCGATCAGCCGCGCGCCAGCTAGTCGCAGCATGTCCTTCTTTTCGTCGGACTGCGTCTCGGGGATGACGATTACGGTCTTCAAGCCCAGCGCGTTGCCGACCAGTGCGAGTCCGATGCCGGTGTTGCCAGCCGTGCCTTCGACCACGGTGCCCCCCGGCTGGAGGCGGCCTGAGTTCAGCGCTTCGCGGATGATGAACAGCGCGGCGCGATCCTTCACCGATTGCCCGGGATTCATGAACTCGGCCTTGCCGAGAATGATGCAACCCGTCTCCTCCGACGCGCGCTTGAGCTTGATCAGCGGGGTATTGCCGATCGCCTCGATGATGCCGTTGCGGATGGGCACTTGGGGGCCTTTGGTCTTTTCAGTCTTTGACGGCAAACTAATGAGCGGGAGGGATGCAAGCAAGACGCGGAAATTCAAGGATTCCAACCGAACAGCAAGACAATTCCAGTCCTATGGCCCTTGCAGCGCGTCCTGGCGCCCCTTGATCAGTTCGCAATGCTCGGTGAGCGATTTGAGCTCGTCGCCTTTCAGCAGCCGCGTCAGCGGGTTCCATTTGAAGCTGTCGACCCTTTGGCAATCGGCTACGGCCTGCTTGAGCGTCTCCACGGTCTGATCGAGCGGCATCGCGTTCAGAGCCTCCTCGGATGGGAGGCGCGGGCCGATCTCCGCGATCGCCGTACGCGCTGCCCGATAGCTCCAATCAATCCAGGCGCCCAAGACGATGATGAGAAGCGCCAAGATCAATCCAAGTCGTTTCATGAGCCCACGCCTTTCCTGTTGCTCGCTAGTGCAGAGCGACGCTGTCGATGGCGCGCGCGACCTTCTCGGCCGGCCACGCCGAAGGCGCGCCCGGCGCATCGAGCGGTGAGGGGATGTCCGTTCCTCGTCCGGAGCCCGCCAATGTCACGCTTCCCGCCTGGTTCGAGACCGTCACCTCGCCTTCGATGAGGAAGACCCCAAATTTCGCGTCGATCGGTCCGCCCCAGAACTCGGTGCCGCGCACCCCGATATCGGCCACCGGCGTCGACACCGCGATCTTCTTATCCTTGAGCTCCTTGATCTTACCCGTGGCGAAGCGAAACGCGCCCTTGGTCGCTTGCAGTACGGTCTCACCTACGCCCTGGCCGGGGTCGTAGACATAGCGATCGACCCTCACGCTGGCATGCTCGCCGAGCGTGAGCACGGTGTCGTCGCGGAAGATGACTTGCAGCCGCGCGCCGGCCCCGGTGCGAAGCTCATCCTTCATATGCACGGCCGTGCCGGCCAGCGCCGTCGTGGCGCCGGCGACCGAGATCAGTTGCGCCTG
>JBAUOI010000036.1:0-2424 GCA_049579665.1 Methyloceanibacter sp. | reverse complement strand
ATCGTCGCCGGTACGCACGAAGCTCGCCACGACGTCGTCGTCGAGCTTGCGATTGATGGTGCAGCGATCGAATTTGTCGCCCTTGAAGGTCGCCTCGATCTCCCACGGCCCGATCTTCTCGGAGGTGCTTTCCCCTGCGGCAAGCGCCAGCGCCGGCAAAGCAAGCGAAGCGGCGGCAAACGAAGCGAGCCAGGCACCCTGTTGGATGCGGCGGCTACGCGCGCGCGAGCTGTTGGTCATGGCTGTGACCCCGTCAATGTTGAGAAAACGCACTGAACGCGTTGTGCTGCAAGGAAAACGCGTCAGACCCGACGGTAGTTCCGCGTGCCGCCGGCCCGCGCCGTCTGGCCGTGCAGATGCTGCTCCAACAACCGCGCGTTCTTGCGGTTCGCCTTCCACACGAAGTCGAACAGATCGCCGAGGAATGGGATCGCGCCGATCACGAAATCGACGCCGACATTGCCGAGCATGCGCGCCAGCGTGAGCTTGGAGGCTCCCGTCTGCCAGGCGTGATGCACGATCAACAGCGACAGCGCGCTGGTCAACACGTCGCCGAGCCCGGGAAACAGCCCGAGCACCGAATCCCAGCCGAATCTGAGCGGCGTGCCGGGGATGCGGAAGGCGTCGTCCATCAAATTGGCGAGCCATCTCACCTGGGCCAGCCGCTGCTCGTGGCTCATCCCGGCGGTGTAGTCGCGCAGATAGTCGGCGGGCCCGTGTGCGCGCGACCATGGGTCCGGCTCGCCGGGACTCAGGATTTCGACTCTGGCGCTCATATGCTCCTAGACCTCACAAAATCGTCCGCGCCGCATATGGGGGCTATGCGCTCGGCATCAAGGGCGGAACGCTTCCGACTCAGCGTGGTTCCTTGATCTTTCGCCCGGCGCGACGCGCGAAGGCCTCCCAGGCACGATCGAGCGTGTAAGCTCCGGTGCGGGCGATCACCGCATCGACCTCGCCCTTGCTCAGGAATTTCACCCTGCCCATGGTCATGGCCTGCATCTGCAATTTCGCGTTGCGCTCGAGATAGACCGACACGAACACCGCTTGGCGGATCGAGCCTGAAGCGACCACGGCGCCGTGTCCGCGCATCAGCAAGGCCGAGCCATTGCCAAGCCGCTTCGCCAGATCGCGGCCCATCTCCATGCTGTTGACCAGCAGCGCCGTATCGCCGAACCCATCTTGCGAATCCCACAGCGGCACCTCGTGCCCGATCGAAGCGCACATATGCCGCAACGGCCGGAGCGAATTGCCGGTGACGCCGAACGGGATCGTGCTCGGAGAGTGGTTATGCACTACGGACTGAACGTCGGGCCGCGCCTCGTAGATCGCGCCATGGATGAAGCGCTCGATATAGGGCGCGAGACCCTTGGCCTTCTTCGCATCTGCCGGCTCGCCGTCGAGCGTATAGGCGACGATGTCCTTGGCCTCGACCAGCTCCGGCGCGCGGGCGCGCGACAACAGATAAAGCTTGGCGTCCTTGGGATCACGCTGACATGGCCGAACGAATCGACGATGCCTTCATTGGCCAGGATGCGGTTGGCGGTGACCAACTCGTCGATGACGTCTTTCAGCTTGGACATATCTTGTCTCTCACGCCTTGGCTCCTGTCGCCGCGCCCGCGGTGACATGCTCCACCATTGCCATGGCAATTTCGTGCTCGCCCATGATCACGAGGCTCGCGCCATGCTTCTTGAGGTGCAGGATCTCCGCCTCTGAATGCGCCCGGGCGACGATGGTGAGCGTGGGATTGATGGCGCGGGCCTGTTGTAGCACCTGACCGCCTTCGAAGGCGTCGGGAATGGCGACCAGCAGGCAGCGCGCCGCCCGCAAATTCGCCGCCTCGATCACATGCGGGTCGGCCGCGTTGCCGGCCAGCGCGGCGATATCTTGGGCCCTCAACTCGGCGACCTCGTCCTCGTCGTCCTCGATGATGAAGAGCTTAACCCCGCGCTCGCCGAGCGCCTGGCTGACGACGCTCCCCACCCGGCCATGGCCGACCAGAACGACATGGTCCTTGAGATCCGCGGGCTTGATCGGCTCGCTCGCGGCGTCTTCCGCTTCAGACTCCGCTCCCTTCGAACGCGCCTCCTGGCGCGCGAGCAGCTCATCCAATGCCGAGAATAAGAACGGATTGAGCAGGATCGAGATGATGGCGCCGGCCAAAATGAGATCGCGGCCTTGCTCGGGCAGCAGCATGAGCGCGACGCCGAGATTGGCGAGGATGAAGGAGAACTCGCCGATCTGCGCGAGCGAGGCCGAGATAGTGAGCGCGGTGGCGTTGGCATAGCCGAAGGCGCGCACGATGGCATAGGCCGCGAGCGACTTGCCGACCAGGATGATGAGCAGCGTCGCCAATACGGGAAGCGGCTCACGCACAAGAATGGTGGGGTCGAACAGCATGCCGACCGAGACGAAGAACAG
>JBAUOI010000035.1:0-4527 GCA_049579665.1 Methyloceanibacter sp. | reverse complement strand
CCCGTACACAGGCGAGGACAAACTCACGTTCGGGCTCAAATACCTGCACGCCGTTACGGTGCAGCTCGCCGAGGAGGGGCTTTCCAAGGAAGACTTGAAGCCTCTGCTCCATCTCGAGGCGCGGCTTCGGCAGATGTTTACGCCGTTGCACAGCGAGACCGTCTCCAACCGGCGCAAGCGGCGTCCGCCGAGCGAGGCGTTGCTCGCCCGCGTCTCGGCCCTGATCGATCTTTTGATCAAGGCCGGTTCGGGTGAAGCCGAGGCGGCGCAGATCATGATGCGCAGGCTGGTGGCCGCCGGGATTCCGGCGCCGAAGCAGGGGGGCGATGCTAGAGGCTGGAAGCGCCTGCTCGAATGGCGCGACGACCTTGGTAATGGGCTTGTCTCGGAGAAAGCCCAGCAAGAATATTTGGACTTTGCCCTCAAGATCAAAGCGATCCCCGCGCCGGAGCGCGCGCAACGCGCGCTGAACGAGAAGCTCTGGGACCGCAGGCGGAAGTCGCGATAGCGCGGAGCGCCGCTGCTGCCGCGTCTATTGCGGCCGCGGCTTCGCCGCCGGCTTCGGCCCAGGCGCTGTCGGCTTCGGCTGGCTGCGCGCGTCGAGCTTTGCGCCGAGCTTGGCCACGCTCTCGCCAAGGCCGGTCTTCATGTCGGTGATCGCCTGAGTGAGGCTCGACTCCATATCCGAGAGCTTGCTGTTCATCTCGGTGCGGACCGCGGCGAGATCCTGCGCCGAGGCGCCGCCGTTGACCTGGTTCAGCGCCGCGATCTGAGCCCTGATGCCTCCGTAGGAGAGCGCGACGAGGAAAAAGGTGGCGGTGAGCAGCGCGAGCACGGTCCACTGATAAGCGGTCCACGTCATCGCCTCTTTCAAGGCGGAGTTGCCGACCTCCAGCGCGCCGGCGGTCAAGTCCTTGGCTTTCGCCCCGAATCCTCGGGGCTGATCCGTATAGGCCTCGTGTGTCATGGTTTCCCCCAAGCGACCGAGCTTCATCCCCGGCGGCAGCATAGCACCTTATCGCGCTTGAGAGTGTCTCGCGGAGGTCGCAGAGTCGCGGATAAACCGCGAATTTCAGGTCAGCGCAAGCGGCTGCACTGCGGGCAATTGTCGATCGATGGCGGCGGCGGGGGGAAGAACCGTGGCGGTTCCGGCACGGGAATCGGCACGGGCTTGGCGCCGCTCAGCAGCAGGTCGGTGGCGGCGGTGTCGTAGTAGAGTTCTCTGATGAAGGGCTGATCCGGATAACGGCCGGTCGGCTGGATGCCGTAATAGAAGGGATAACGCTGGCCCTTCACGCGCGACACGGCGACGGTTTTCTTCCATGTCTTGCCCGCCACGGCGGCTTGCGTGGCGTTGACGTCGGCCATGGTCTGCGAACGGATTACGGGGGGCCCCGAGCCGTTGATGGAGATGACGTCGCCGGCAATCTTCGTGACGTAGAGCTTGCCGTGATACAGGAGCGAAAACGATTTGTCGTAATCGAACGTGGCAAGCAGATTGTTCGGTCCACCGAGCTTCAAGGTGAAAATGCCGCCGCGCACGGTGAGCTGACCGGCCGGCGTGTTGACCTTGACGCCCGGCTCGTTCTTCGAGAGCTTGCCGCCGACAAATCTGAGCGCTCCCTTGGAGAAGCTCGCCACCAGCGCGCCTTTGCCGGTCGACGGGTTATAGACGAATTTGTCGATGACGAGGCTCGACCCGGGGCCGACGGTGAAGGTCGAGCCGTCGAGCAGAAGCACCTGCACTTGGCCGGATGACGACGTATCGATGCGCTCGTTATAGACGACCGATTTGCCGATCCTGAGCGTCGAGGATGAATCGCCCGGCGGCTGGCTGGTTGCCTCCGGCTTCACGGCGGCGGCGACGCCGACTTTCTGGCCCGCCTGGCCCGCGCTGACGACAAAAGGAGAGATGAGAACGGCCGCGCCAAGTGCGACAGTGGCCGAAAACGTCAGAGATGTGCGCATTGATCCCCGTCCCGAAGTGCCTTCCGACATATGGGGTTGGGATCACGGTCCGACAAGATTGGTGCGCCCGGCACGGCTCGAACGTGCAACCCCCAGATTCGAAGTCTGGTGCTCATCCGTTGAGCTACGGGCGCTTGGCTGAATCGCATGCGAAGCAGCGGCTTCTTAGCCCCCATACCTAGGCGGTAAAGCCCACCTCTTGTCCGCCATGAAACATTACCATTCATCCGCTTTCGCAGCGTTAGCTGCTTCCACATCGCTTCCGAAAGGAAACGTGATTGCGCTGCCGAGCGCAAAACGCACGTCTCGGCTGACCAGCGGCTTCACGAAGAGCAATGTTAGACGAATGCAATGTCCCGGGGGCAGCTCCGAGAAGTTTTTCTGGGATGCAAGCTGCCTCGGTTTTGGTCTGCGGGCTCTACGGTCCGGGCGTCGTTCTTGGGTTTATCAATATCGAGACGAGCATAGACGCACGCGCCGCATTGTACTCGGCGATGTGTCTACTGTGAGCTTGGACGCGGCTCGGAAAGCAGCTCGCAAGCACGCAGCGAGCGTGGCGCAGGGGGCTAATCCCTCGGTCGACCGCCAAGCCAAGCGTTTGGCTTTGAGTGTGCTCGATGTTGTAGAGGCCTACTTGGAACAGGCTAGAGCGCGGCAGCGACCCCGCTCCTTTAAGGAGACTGCCCGACATTTGCGCCACCATGCGGCGCCCCTTCACCATGACCGCATGGAGGCCGTTCGCCGTCGCGATATTTCGGGGTTGCTGGAGCGTGTACATAAGGACTCGGGTCCGATTGCAGCTAACCGGCTACGAGCTGCCCTTAGCGCGATGTGGACCTGGGGGCTACGCACTGGGCGCATCGAAGGCGACACCAACCCTGTCAACTTCACCGAACGGCAAGCTGAAAAACCCCATGATCGCGTCCTCGGCGATGCAGAAATTAGGGCGATATGGAAGGCCACCGAGGGGGGCGGCGACTACGCTCGAATTGTACGCCTTTGTCTTCTAACGGGGTGCCGCAGGGACGAAATCGGCCGTCTGCGTTGGTTTGAGGTCCAACAAGACCAGCTTGTAATCGCGACCGACCGCATGAAGGGAAACACCGCACACGAGCTTCCACTCTTGCCGCTCTGTGCTTCGACGCTGCCCGAGCGCCCTGAGGGTGCTCAAGGATGCGTTTTCGGCAGACGTGGGTCGGGCTTCTCTGGCTGGAGCAAAAGCAAGGGGCGTTGGATGCGAAGCTGTGATGGTGTAACGGAGGCCAGAGCTGCCGCTTACCGACCCAAAGCAGACATAGGCGACAGAAATGCGTACTTCGCATTTTGACCCAAATCAGACATTGAGAGTCTGCCTTAATTGAATGCTTGCTGCCTTAATTTGCGGACGAATTCATGCTTGGGTCCCGCCGCCAAGCGGCTAGAGCCCCTTGGTCGGTTATCGTTTATTTTCACCCCATGCTGACTTGCTGACGCCGATGCTGCGCGTTGTTTTTGGACGAGGGGATTCACATGTCTCAATCACTTGGCGTTCAATTGTTGCTCGAAAAATTCGATGTTGGGTCCGATGACTTGAGCTTGCTGCAGGAGTGTGGACAGCAGCTCGCCGACAAAATCGATGGTGTTGTTGACCGATTCTACGAGTGGCTCGGGCAGCAGCCCGAGTTCAAAGTGTTCTTCAACAGTCAGGACACGGTGGAGCGGGTCAAGAGGCTGCAAAAAGTATACTGGGCAGATTTTTTCAGCGGCATCGTCAATCAACGATATATCGATTATCGCGTGCACATCGGGGAGATCCACGCCCAACGTGACATGCCGAATCTCATCTATTTTGCGGCCATGCTTCGCTTCCAACTTCTCTTCATGGAGGAGCTACAGGATTGTGGACTTGCCAAGAACAAGATCCAGCCCGCGATACGTGCTTTCACGAAGCTATTGATGCTCGACACTTATGTAACGAGCGATCAGATCGCCCAATTCGCCAAAAGGCGGGTGGTTGAGAGCGGCAAGGCAATGCTAGCAATGTCCACGCCGGTCACCTCGATCTGGGAGGGGGTTCTCTTGCTGCCTCTGGTCGGCGTTGTTGATTCGCAACGTACTCAAGACATCATGGAGAAGACGCTGTCGCGGATTGCTGAGAGCCGCGCGCGAGTCTTCGTCATGGATATCAGCGGCGTGGTGACCGTCGACACCGCTGTGGCAAATAACTTTATTCGGGTTACGCAAGCGACCCGGCTCATGGGGTGCGATTGCATCATCTCCGGGATCTCGCCAAGTGTGGCGCGAACTCTTGTCGAGTTGGGCGCGAATGTCGGCGAGGTGCGTACGACAGCCACCCTTCGCGATGCGCTGCAGCTCGCCCTTGCCACCATTGAGCCAACGGTACGCGATGGCAGGGCAACCACCAGGCCGCATTCTGAAGCAATACATCGGCGCTCTTAAGGGAGGCGGAGGGCCGCGTGGCAGAAGGGCGGCATGTAATCAGTCGCATTGGTCAAACCCTCGTCGTCACCTTGGAAGGTGCGGCGGACGCGGGTGCGCTTTCAGCCGCCTCCCATGTGC
>JBAUOI010000034.1:0-2045 GCA_049579665.1 Methyloceanibacter sp. | reverse complement strand
GGGCGGCAAGGCGCAGTTCGGCGGCCAGCGGTTCGGCGAAATGGAGGTGTGGGCGCTCGAAGCGTATGGCGCCGCCTACACGCTGCAGGAGATGCTGACTGTGAAGTCCGACGACGTGGCCGGCCGCACCAAGGTCTATGAGGCGATCGTCCGCGGCGACGACACGTTCGAGGCCGGCATTCCCGAGTCGTTCAACGTTCTCGTCAAGGAGATGCGGGCGTTGGGACTCAATGTCGAACTGGTGCAGCCGAAACCGGAAGAGCAGCCGACGCGGGCGCGACTGCCGCGCCCGGCGGCCGAGTGACCGAGGCCCGATCGGGTCAATTGACTAGAGACTGCGACCATCCGAAGGGCGCCAGGTGCGCCCGTTGGGAGAGAAAAGAATGAACCAAGACATCGTCAACCTCTTCAGTCCCCAGGTCCAGCAGCAGAACTTCGACCAGATCCGCATCGGCATTGCGAGTCCGGAGAAGATTCTGTCCTGGTCGTATGGGGAGATCAAGAAGCCCGAGACGATCAACTATCGCACCTTCAAGCCGGAGCGCGACGGGCTGTTCTGCGCGCGCATCTTCGGCCCGCTGAAGGACTATGAGTGCTTGTGCGGCAAGTACAAGCGCATGAAGTACAAGGGCGTTATCTGTGAGAAGTGCGGCGTCGAGGTGACGCTCGCCAAGGTTCGGCGCGAGCGCATGGGCCATATCGAGCTCGCCGCGCCGGTGGCGCATATCTGGTTCCTGAAGTCGCTGCCGTCCCGCATCGGGCTTCTGCTCGACATGACGCTGAAGGATCTCGAGCGCGTTCTCTATTTTGAGAACTACATCGTGCTCGAGCCGGGGCTCACCTCGCTCAAGCCGCTCCAGCTCCTCTCGGAGGAGGATTATCTGAAGGCGCAGGAGGATTTCGGTGAGGATTCCTTCACCGCCGCGATCGGCGCGGAAGCCATCCGCGAACTGCTCAAGGGCCTCGATCTGGAGAAGATCGCCGCCGATCTCCGCGTCGAGATCGCCGAGTCGACCTCGGAGCTTAAGCCCAAGAAGCTCGCCAAGCGTCTGAAAGTGGTCGAGGCCTTCATCCAATCCGGCAACAAGCCGGAGTGGATGATCCTGACCGTGGTTCCAGTCATTCCGCCGGAGCTGCGTCCGCTGGTTCCGCTCGACGGCGGCCGCTTCGCAACCTCCGACCTGAACGATCTCTATCGCCGCGTCATCAACCGCAACAATCGTCTGAAGCGGCTGATGGAGCTGCGCGCGCCGGATATCATCATCCGCAACGAGAAGCGCATGCTGCAAGAGGCGGTCGATGCGCTGTTCGACAACGGACGGCGCGGCCGCGTCATCACCGGCGCCAACAAGCGTCCGCTGAAGTCGCTGGCCGACATGCTGAAGGGCAAGCAGGGCCGCTTCCGGCAGAACCTGCTCGGCAAGCGCGTCGACTATTCCGGCCGCTCGGTGATCGTGGTCGGTCCCGAGCTCAGGCTGCATCAGTGCGGCCTGCCGAAGAAGATGGCGCTCGAGCTGTTCAAGCCGTTCATCTATGCGCGGCTCGACGCCAAGGGCCATGCCGCCACGGTGAAGCAGGCGAAGAAGCTGGTCGAGAAGGAGAAGCCGGAGGTTTGGGACATCCTCGATGAGGTGATCCGCGAGCATCCGGTGCTGCTCAACCGCGCGCCGACCTTGCACCGCCTCGGCATTCAGGCCTTCGAACCGGTGCTGATCGAGGGCAAGGCGATCCAGCTGCATCCGCTCGTCTGCGCGGCCTTCAACGCCGATTTCGACGGCGACCAGATGGCCGTGCACGTGCCGTTGTCGCTTGAGGCGCAGCTTGAGGCGCGCGTCTTGATGATGTCGACCAACAACATCCTGCATCCGGCCAACGGCTCGCCGATCATCGTGCCGTCGCAGGACATCGTGCTCGGTCTTTATTATCTGTCGATCGCCATGGACAAGGAGCCGGGTGAGGGGATGTTGTTCGGCAACGTGGCCGAGATCCATCATGCGCTCGAGGCCAAGGTCGTAACCTTGCACACCAAGATCAAGGGCCGCTTC
>JBAUOI010000033.1:0-4153 GCA_049579665.1 Methyloceanibacter sp. | reverse complement strand
TCTCTTGCGTGGCATAGTCGTTCTTGCGCAGTTGCGCGGTGCGCTCGAGTTGCGCCTTCGCGAGCTCGAGCTGCGCTTCGTTCTGAGCCTGCTGCGCCTTGGCGGTCTCCAGCGCGAGCTCGAAGGGCCGTGGCTCGATGACGAACAGGAGATCGCCCTTCTTAACGAGCTGGCCGTCAGTGAAATTGATGGATTCGAGATAGCCGCTCACCCGCGGGCGCACCTCGACCGACTCGCGGGCCTCGAACTGGCCGGTAAAATCGCTCCACTCCTGCATCTCTTTGACCAGCGGCTTAGCCGCGGTGACGGCCGGTGGCGGCGGCGCGGTCGCTTCCGTCGGACCGCCCTGCCAAAATCCCCAATAGCGATAGCCGAGCCCGGCGAGCGCGATGATCAACAGCAAGAGGACGAGGCGCGTGCCGCCGCTCATGCCCGGCTTGGTTTGCACGTCGTTGGTCTTCTGCGGCGCTTCTTGCACGTTGCGAGCCTCGGCGTCGACCGAGCCCTGGTCCTCGTCGGGCTCTTCGTCGCGGTCTCTGCCGCCGTTCCGGTTTCGCTTCTCGATCATCGCTGCATCTCATGCGGGGCTATTAAGGCGCATCTGTGCCGCCAGCCGGCTGGTTGCAAGGGCGGTCTCTTCGGACGCTACCCCAAAGCCGCCCGGGAACGCGAGCAGCAATGATTTTAGTGACCAAAAATTCGGCAGCAAACCTGCAATAGAGTCGCGCCAATTCAGCCTTCCTCACGTAAATTTGCTACCTCGCCGCCCATTCTGAGCAAAACAATCCCCGCGACTTTGGCCAAGACCCTGGCGTATCGTGCCGCGAAATTGGAAGGCCGATCCGCGCAAGTCAGTGAGGGAGCGTCAGCGCGCCATGAAAGTTAAGCCCTTGATCCGGAAGAGCAGTTTTGTCTGCGCGTTGGTGGCAGCCATTCTGCTTATCGCTGGCACCGCTTTGACCCCTGCGGAGGAGAGCGCCGTCGCCAAGGCCGCCGCATGGAAGATCGGCGACCAGCTCAGTCTCGCCGGTTTGCTCTACGCGCAAGGCGGCGAGGAGGAGAATGTCAAGGAGCTGCTCGACAGCATCAAGCCGCTCACCGATGCGATGAAGATCGAGGTGAAGCCCTTCCCGGCCCGCGGCGAGACGCCGGTCGAGACTTACGCCGCGGTGATCGAGTATCTCATCAAGGGCGACGGCGCCGAGATCGGTCGCAAGATCGCGGAGCAATTCGGCAAGAATGCCGGCCTGCTGTTCGAGATCTCGGTCAAATCCAATCTCCTAATCCTGCTCTACGAGCCCGGCGACGATCAGGGCATCGGCAGCGTGATCCAAGCGCGCTGCAACGAGATCGGTCTGCCGAACAATCTCTGGCTCGATGTCGTCAACGCGGTGAACGGCAAAGCCTCCAAGGACGAGGTGAAGAACGCCGTGTTCAAGATGCACGACGACGTGGCGACCTATCTCAATCAGCAGGTTCAGTAGGCCCTGCGACCCTTGGCCTCACACTTACGCCGACCGCAACGCAGGGTTTAGCTTTTCCGGGAAGCGCCAATATTTAGTCGAAATTGGCTTCGTTTCGCGAAAGACAGCCTAGTCGGACTTTCTGCGAACCCGCTTGATTTTTGTGCGCGTGCTCTCCTTCAAGCGCAGGCCGGGGCCTCTAGGGTCGTCGGCTGGAATAAACCCCACACCCGCCTTTTCGAGTGCCAGCCATCAAGCGCGATTTGCCGCGATTATTAGCAAACCCATCTCTAAGTTGTGCGCGAATCGGACCGAGCAGAATCAACGACTTAGACTGTGTGAAACAGTCTGAAACCCGAAAGAATATTCTTGTCTTGTTCTCATCACATGACAGGTCATACAACTCTAGGCTGCATGCCTCGCGCCAGTTCAGACCTTGGAGAAAGTCTATTTCCGCGCCGCGGCAACGCCCGGTTTAAAGTGTCGCAAAGTCAGTCGGACTGCCTGACGCGGCCACAGCCCAGTCTGCGATCCCAATCAGGCGCCGTGCACCCAAGCCTGCACGGGGCGACGGTCGATCGCGCAGACCTACCAGTCGCAAAGGGTCAAGCCCCGGACGATAATACGGTCGATATCGGTTTCTGGATAAGTGGCCTTGTTCCAAATGCGCTGTATTGGAGGATAACGCGCAGCCGCTACCATTGACCGCAAAGTCCTCGCCGGCAACTCGCGCCACCCATGACCCACGAAGACATTCTGAGCACGTTAGAGGATCGTCTCGGGCCGGGCTACGCGCGTCGGCGCCTTGAAATCGAGAAGGACCATGAAGCGCAAGTCTTTGGTCAAGGCATAAACTTCTTTCACTTCGAGAACCTCGCGCTGTCGCATGTCGTGATCAGCGCCGTCCTTATGGCGACGGGCCTCTATCGACGCGGGGTCCGCAACGCGGCAAAAGTCGAGATTCGGCACAATCGGATTGAGTCGCCGCACCTACCGAAGTCCTTCGACGGGTTCACCATCGCTCAGCTGAGCGATCTCCATGTGGAGATGAGCGAAGCGGCACTGCAGCACGCAATCAAGCTCCTCAGCGAGGCACGCTACGACATTTGCGTGCTAACCGGTGACTATCGGGGCCGGACCTGCGGTCAGTACGACACCACGCTCGCCGGGATGGCGCGTGTCTGTGCCGGACTCAAGCGGCCAATCTACGGCGTGCTCGGCAATCACGACACGATTTGCATGGTGCCGGGATTGGAGGCGATGGGAATAAGCATGCTGCTCAACGAAAGCGAAATCATCGAGCGCGGCGGGCGACGTCTCCATCTGAGCGGCATTGATGATGCCCATTTCTATCAAATGGACGACATCTCGAGGGCGGCTGCCGCAATTCCCCGCGTCGAGTTTTCGATTCTGATCTCGCACACGCCGGAGATCTATCGCGAGGCTGCCCGTGCCGGCTTTAATTTATTGCTGAGTGGCCACACCCATGGCGGCCAGATTTGCCTTCCCGGCGGCATCCCGATCACGCTTGACTCAGTTCTGCCACGCCACATGGGCGCCGGCGCCTGGCAACATGGTGACATGATCGGTTACACCTCGGTGGGCACGGGATCCTCTGTCGTCCCGGTGCGGTTCAACTGCCCGCCAGAAATCACTCTGCACCACCTCCACCGGTCAAACTGATGATCGCCGTCAATGGGGTTGGTCGCGAAGATTCAACTTGAAAAGTAGCGGCGACAGAATCACGGCGCCGACCACGAAGATCGTCACTCCCGCCACAATGTCGAGCAGGCTGGTTGGCAGCAGCAACCGGCTGGCCAGGAGCGGCAACAGAGACTCCGGAATGTGATCGAGACCGAACGCCATGCTGCTTGAGGCCAGGTGCAGCCGGCGCTTAACAAAGCTCGAGAACAGATCGCCGACCATGGCAAAAGTTGCGATCAGCGCTCCGAGCTTCCATCCCAGACCCATGAGCGCCGCGCAGAGTGACGTGACCAACACCGAGGCCACGACGCCGCGGATAGTTTTCGCAGGGCCTAATATGGGTTGACCGTCAATAAAGCGAGCGCCGCCGTCGAGTGGATGGGCAAACGCACCGCCAAAGAGCTTCTTGGCGGCAACAGCTGCTCCGTTGGCCACGACCAGTAGGATTAGCAGTTGCAGCAACAATGCGGTGTGCACAACGGCATCTCATACTTCTTGAGCGGTTGGTTTGTAAAACTTTCACCTCCGACGCTTGCTTGGCCCTTAGCTCTATCCGGCCCGCTTAAGGCGCACCCCAGGGCCTTCGGAGTCGTCTCCCGGGATGAACTCGACGCCAGCCTGCTCAAGGGCCAGCCAGTGGCCAGACCGACGCCGACTCGCCGCACATCCCTTTGGGGTTAGGAAAGTTCTTGGACGAACACCCCGTTGAATTTTTTCGTTCATCTGCTCACAAACGCAATGACGGGGTTCCGGATAAGTATGAGTGGCGCCATGCTTTTGGCCTTGCTTTGTTTGCCGTAAAGGCTTCGCCCATCATTCATACCGCTTCCTTCGTAACGCCGACGGGGTATGCCTTTCGTCGCGAAACTCAGCAATCAACCTGGTTCGAAGCGCCAAGAAAGAAGCCCCGATACGGGGGGTTCGGGGCTTCTCCGGTTCCAGTCTCCCCTGCGAACCGTTTGTGGGCGATGGGAATAGCCCAGAGG
>JBAUOI010000032.1:0-9588 GCA_049579665.1 Methyloceanibacter sp. | reverse complement strand
TCGGCGAGC
Source organism: Methyloceanibacter sp. (assembly GCA_049579665.1). Classification (GTDB taxonomy): domain Bacteria; phylum Pseudomonadota; class Alphaproteobacteria; order Rhizobiales; family Methyloligellaceae; genus Methyloceanibacter. The sequence continues at coordinate 9,579 of JBAUOI010000032.1, read as the reverse complement.
TTGAGCCGCATGACATATACGTTGGCCGTCGAAGGCCCATAGATGGCGAAGCCCGTGGAGTCTGGACCGCGATGCTTGAGGCTCTTCAGCATCGCCGTCATCTCCTTGCCGACGCTGGTCGCGCCGTCACGGTGGATGAGGCCGGCAATTCCGCACATATTCCAGTTCTCCTCCCTTTTTCACCGCGCTACCGCTTTCGCTGCTTGAGCGCGGCTTGCTCGCTCGCCCGTTACGGCAGGCAGTCGAGATAGGTTTTGGTGTCCCATTCGGTCACGGTGGCCATGAAGCGCTCCCACTCATCGCGCTTATATTCGTCATACAGGCGGTACATCTCGCCGGGCATCGCCGAGCGGATGACGTCATCCTTCTTCAGCGCTTCGAGCGCATCGCCGAGCGTCATCGGCAACTTCTTCACCTGCTTGCCGGCTTCCATCGCCTGATAGATGTTGCGTTCCTCGGGCGCGCCCGGATTGAGATTGTTCTTGAGCCCGTCGTCCATCGCTTTGATCAGCGCCGCCGCCATCAGATGCGGGTTCACCATGGCGTCCACGGCGCGGTATTCGAAGCGCCCAGGCGCCGAGACGCGCAAGCCGGTCGTGCGGTTCTGGAAGCCCCAGTCGGAGAACACCGGCGCCCAGAAGCCGGTGTCCCATAGCCGCCGATAGGAATTCACCGTCGAGCAGCCGATGGCGGTCAGCGCGCCGAGATGCTTGACGATGCCGCCGATCGCCTTGAGTCCGGTCTTGCCGGGAAGCTGAACATCGCCGGTGTCCGGCATGAAGGTGTTGTCGCCGCCGCGCGAATACATGAAATTCTGCGGCGCGCCCGGAAGCTTCTTGGGATCGTTGCCGAGCGGCTTCAGCTCGTCCTTGCCGCCGCGCCACAGCGAGATGTTGTGGTGGCAGCCATTGGCGGAGACGCCCATGAAGGGCTTGCACATGAAGCAGGCAATGATGCCGAACTCGCGCGCCACCTGCGCGCAGATCTGGCGATAGGTGGACAGCCGGTCGGCGGTCCTGAGCGCATCGTCATAGGTGAAATTCAGCTCGAGCTGCCCCGGCGAATCCTCGTGATCGCCTTGGATCATGTCGAGGCCCATCTTCCGGCAATAGTCGATCACCCGCATATAGACGGGCCTGAGGCTCTCGAACTGGTCGATGTGGTAGCAATAGGGATTGGAATAGCCGCCGTTCGGCTGACCGTTCTCGTCCTTCTTCAGCCACATCATCTCCGGCTCGGTGCCATGTCGAAGCTGGAGTCCATGCTCCTTCTTGAATTGATCGTGGATGCGGCGGAGATTGCCGCGCGCGTCGGCGGTCAAGAACGCACCGGGATTCTCGCGCTCCTCACGGTTGCGGAACAGCGTGCACCATAGCCGCGCCACGCGCTTGTCCCAGGGGAGCTGCATGAAGGTCTCAGGCTCGGGGATGCCGACGAGCTCGGCGGCCTCAGGCCCATAGCCGAGATAGTCGCCGCGCCGGTTGAGGAAGAGATTCATCGTGGCGCCGTAGACGAGCTGGAAGCCCTTCTCCGCCACGCTCTCCCAATGGTCGGCGGGAATGCCCTTGCCGCAGATGCGCCCGGTCACCGAGACGAATTGCAGATAGAGATACTCGATGCCGAGCTCGTCGATCTTCTTGCGGACCTCGGCGACCTGCCTTTGCCGCCCTGGCGCATCGACAAACGCCTCGATGTCCGTTGGCCCGGACTTGGCCGCCCGCTTTCCTCTCGCCGTCTTGACGCGCTGTTCCATGGTGTACTCCAACGTTCGACTGGCTGTTCCTCAGCTCCACGGGAAAGGGCTGTGCGAGGTCGGATGCAATTCGCCCTTGGCGAACCGCGCAAAGCGGAACGGCTCGAGCAACTTACTCTTATCGCCCATCAGCTCCTGCGCCACGAGCTTGCCCACGCCGATCATTTTATAGCCGTGATTGGAGTCGGCAATCACATAGACATTCTCGCGGAAGAGGTCGAAGACCGGGAAATTGTCAGGGGTGAAGCAGCCGAGCCCGCCTGAATTCTCTTCCCTCTTATAATGCGGCATCTGCCCCTGGAAGCGCTTTTGGCAATGCGCCAGCGCCGAGCACCACATATTGATGAAATCCTCGCCGACGACGAATTCCGGCGAGTCCGGACCATACGGATCGATCGCCACCTGGTCGGAATCCTGGTCGACCTTGTAGGGCGAGGCGCCGCCCTGCACGCCGCCAAAGCTGAAATCTGGCTTGTAATAGATGCCCCACAGCCGGTCGGTGATCAGCTTGCCGTCGCGGTCGGAGTAAAGCGGCGCGTCGGTATCGACATGCAGCACGGGCGGGAAACGGCCGTCATTCATCCTGTGCATCTCGGGATCGACGCCGAGCGTGCCCTCTTCGAGGCACCAGAATTTCCACATCGGCACATCGGTGCGAACCTTGCCGTTCGCCTTGACGGTAATCTGTTTCGGCAGCTCGAGCATGTTCCAGATCTTGTTGACCCAAGGGCCGACGCCGACCACCACCGTCTCGCAGGTGATGCGTCCTTGATTGGTGTTGAGCGCCGTCACCGCGCCGGAATTCGAGCCGAACTCGAAACCTTTCACCTCGACGCCCGACAGGATGCGCACGCCTTCGGCCTCGGCCTTGGCGGCGAGACCATGCATGCTGGCCTTGTTGTTGGCATAGCCGCCGCGTTTCTCATGCAGCACCGAGGTGATGCCTTGCGCCTGCCAGTCGTCGAACAGGCCTTTCATATATTTGGCGGAGGCGTCCGCGCCATCGATGAACACCGACTCGTAGCCGATCGCCTTTTGCTGCTCGTAGATTGTGCCGACATCCTCGCGCATGCATTCCGGACTGATCTGCATGTAGCCCACCGGATGATAGGAGTAGGTCTTGGCGTCGCTCTCCCATACATCGACAGAGTGGGCCATCAACTCGCGCATCGCGGGCTGGAAATAATTGTTGCGCACGACGCCGCAGGCGATGCCCGAGGCGCCGGCCGCGACAGCGGTCTTGTCCACCACGAGAATGTCGGCGCCCGAGCCCCTGCCGGTCGCCTTCAGCATTTGCGCGAGATGGAAGGCCGTGCTGAGGCCGTGAATGCCGGCGCCGATGATGGCGTATTTGGTAGCCTGCGGAACCGTCATGCTGGCCTCCAGAGCCCGCGAAAATTGGTCCGATTTTGGTCCCTAGCTGTGGACCCAATCGCAGAAATAGGGCACAGTCGCGTCTTGAACCTTGCACATTTATATTAGTGCAGGGGGCGTATCTGTTGTAAACCAATTTCTGATCTGGGCCCAAAGTGGCCTACAGTTCACAGGAGATCGACCGGTGAGCGAGCAGCGAAGCACGGACGCCGTCATCATCAATCTTGCCAAGCCGAACCGGGGGCCGCGCGCCATCTCCGCCTATCTCCAGCGCGCCATCGAGACCGGCGCCTATAGCGAGGGCGACAAGCTGCCGCCTGAGCGAGAACTGGCCGCCACGTTTCAGGCCGCGCGCAGCACCGTGCGCCGCGCACTCGATCAGCTCGAGAAGGCCGGCCTCGTGTCGCGGCGACTCGGCAGCGGCACATTCGTCGGCGCGGCCACCGCCTCCAATCGCAAGACGCACGATGTTGCCGATCAGGTGAGCCCCATTCAGCTCATCGAGGCGCGGCTTGCGGTCGAGCCCTTCACCACGCGGCTCGCCGTGCTGCATGCCACGCGCCGCAACCTCGACGACATGGAGCTCGTGCTGAAACATGCCGAGGAGTCGCTCAGCGACAAGGACGACTTCTCCAAATGGGACGGCGAGTTCCATCTCCTGATCGCGCATGCCTCGGGTAACCCGCTGCTCATCAATGTCTATCGCCAGATCAACCATGTGCGGCTGCACGCGCAATGGGACGCCATGAAGGAGAAGATCCTGACGCCCGAGGTGGTCGCCGCCTATAACCGGCAGCATCGCGCCATCTTCAACGCGCTCAACGAGCGCGACGCGCAGGGCGCCTATGCACTGATCACCGAGCATCTGGAAAAAGCCCGCGACGACCTGGTCAAGGCGAACAGCCCTTAGCCCGAGCCAATGAACTCGGTGATTCTCGGCCTGGCGGCCGCGCTGTCCTGGGGCGTCTACGATTTCCTCTCGCGCTTCCCCTCGCGTGCCGTAGGGCCGGTCCCCACGGTGCTTGCCGTCACCTTCTTCGGTCTGCTCCTGCTCAGCGCCTGGGTCGTCATCGGCGACGCCGGCATCACGATCGTCTGGCCGAAGCTTTGGCTGGTGGCCGTCGCCGGGATTTTCTTCGCGCTGGCCACGCTGGCTCTGTTCGCCGCGTTCGCGCTTGGGCCCATGACCATCGTGGCGCCGATCGTCGGCTCCTATCCCGCGCTCGCCATGCTCTTCGCCGTGGCCCAAGGCGCGCGCCCGAGCGCCATGCAATGGCTGGCGGTCGCCTGCGTGATGGCGGGCGCCGTGATCATGTCGCGCAGCGGCGGTCGCTACGAGGAGTCGGGCGCGCTTGCCAAAGGCGAGATGCGAAACGTGATCGGTCTCGCCGGTCTCGCCGGCCTCTGCTTCGCCATCGCCATCGCCGCCAGCCAAGCGGCGGTGCCGATCTTCGGCGATGTGCAGACCGTGTGGCTCGGCAGGATCTTCGGTCTCCTCACCATCGGCCTGATCTATCTGTGGCGCACGCCGGAAGCGAAGCTGCCCTTGCCTTGGCTCCCCCTGCTCGCTCTCATGGGATGTCTCGATGTCGCCGCACTCGCCGCCCTCACCGCCGCCGGCCATCTGCCTTCGCCTGAATTCACCACGGTCATCTCCTCGGCCTTCGGTGCGATCACCGTGATTTTGGCGCGCGTGTTCCTGAAGGAGCCGATCTCGCCCGCCCAACTCGGCGGCATCGTGCTGATCTTCGGCGGCGTGGCGTCACTCGCTGCACTGTGAATGCCGCTAAGCCACCGCTTGCATGCGCTGCTTCGCGATCGACGAAAGCTACGCCACCACCAGCAGCGGGACTTTGCTTGAGTGGATTGCCGCGTTTAGGCGCTGCTTGCCATGACCCGATTTTCGCCAGCGCGCTTCTCGAAGCAATCTTGCACAAGTTTCGTGCAAGCGCGCCTCGCACGGTGACCTATTGTCATCCTTAACCGCTAGGCTCCTTCCGCCTAAATGAATCCGCCTTGGATAACGGAAGTAGCCCCGGCATAGTTGCCGGGAAGCGTGCTTCCTCGCTGAAAGGGCAGATCGTAAGCGTGGCCACTTTCGAGGAACAAACCGTTCTCGTGCTGCAAGGCGGCGGAGCGCTCGGCGCCTATCAGGCCGGCGCTTACACGGCGCTGGCAGACGCGGGCTACATGCCAAGCTGGGTCGCCGGCATCTCCATCGGCGCGGTCAACTCCGCGATCATCGCCGGCAATCCCCCCGAGCGTCGCATTGAGCGGTTGCGCGCGTTTTGGGAAGAGGTGTCGAGCCGCCTCACCGCCTGGCCTCTTTCACCCGACGATAATTCGCGCAAGGTGTTCAACGAGACCAGCGCGGCGCTTGCCGCCCTTTGGGGCGTGCCCGGCTTCTTCGAGCCGCGCGTTCCGCCCGCGGTGCTGATGCCGCCCGGCACGCCGGAAGCGATCAGCGTCTACGACTCGTCCCCGCTCTACGCCACGCTGAACGCGCTGGTCGATTTCGACCTGCTCAATTCGGGCAAGGTCCGCGTGAGCGTGGGCGCCGTCGAGGTGCTGACCGGCAACATGCAATATTTCGACACGACCTCGCAGACCGTAGGCCCCGAGCACATCATGGCGAGCGGCGCGTTGCCGCCAGGACTGCCGCCCATCGTCATCGATGGCAAGCCGTATTGGGATGGCGGCCTGCTCTCCAACACGCCGCTGCAACATGTGCTCGAGCATGGCGGCCCTCGTCACGACATGGTGGTGTTTCAGATCGATCTGTTCAGCGCTCGCGGCGATCTGCCAGAAACCCTGTTCGATGTCGGCCAGCGCGAGAAGGAGATCCGCTACTCGAGCCGCACCCGGCTCAACACCGACATTTTCTGCGAGCTGCAAGCCATGCGCCGCGCCATCAAGCATCTGCGCCCGAATGTGCCGGCCGAATTTGGCGACAACCCGCATTGGCGGCTGCTCGATCGCCTGGCTTGCGACGCCGCCATCACCATCGTGCAGCTAATTCACCGGCGCGCCGCCTATTGGACGCAATCGAACGACTACGAGTTCTCTCGTTACACCATGGAGGAACACTGGACCGCGGGACGCGCCGATGTGGCGCACACGCTCGACCACCCCGTCTGGAAGAGCCGCAAGCCGCCGGAGGAAGGCGTGACTGTGCTCGATCTGACTCGCGACATCGAGGCCGACATGAAGGAACGCAGCCTATGAAGATCGCCGACGTGCGCAAACGCGCCTTTGCCATGCCGCTGACGAGCCCCGCCTTTCCGCCCGGACCTTACCGCTTCGTCGATCGTGAATATCTGATCATCGCCTACCGGACCGACAGGGCCGCGCTCGAAGCGGTGATCCCGGAGCCGCTCAGCTTCGATGAGCCAATAGTCAAATATGAATTCATCCGCATGCCGGATTCGACCGGCTTCGGCGATTATTCGGAATCGGGACAGGTCGTCCCGGTCAAGTTCAATGGCAAGGAAGGCAACTACACGCTCGCCATGTTCTTGAATGACGGGCCGCCGATCTATGGCGGCCGCGAGCTGTGGGGCTTTCCGAAGAAATATGCCCAGCCGACGCTCTGCGTCGACCGCGACACGCTGGTCGGCACGCTCGATTACGGGCGCGTGCGCATCGCCACCGGCACGATGGGCTTCAAGCACAAGGCGCTCGACTTGAATCAAGTCCGCACCGGCATGGAAAAAACGAACTATCTGCTCAAGATCATCCCGCATGTCGACGGCAGCCCGCGCATCCTGGAGCTGGTCGATTACCGGCTGGAAGACATCGTCATGAAAGGCGCCTGGTCCGGCCCGGCCACGCTCGACTTGCACCCGCATGCGTTGGCGCCGATCGCCGAGCTTCCGGTGCGTGAGGTCATTTCCGCGACGCATATTGTCGCGGACCTCACCCTTGGGCTGGGCAAGGTGGTTTACGACTATCTCAAGGACTGAGGAGTGCGTCCCATGCAACTCGACGGTAAGGTTGCCCTCATCACCGGCGCCGCGAGCGGCATCGGTTACGCCATCGCCAAGCGCTATCTCGATGCGGGAGGCCGCGTGGTGATTGCCGATCTCAACGAGGACGGCGCCGCCAAGGCAGCCGAGGAATTGGCCGGCGCGAAGCAGGCCATCGGCGTCGGCATGGATGTGTCCAAGGAGGATCAGGTCAATGCCGGGGTCGCGCGCGCGGTGAAGGCGTTCGGCACGGTCGATATCCTGATCTCCAATGCCGGCATCCAGATCGTGCATCCGATCGAGGAGTTTCCCTTCGCCGATTGGAAGAAACTGCTCGCCATCCATCTCGACGGCGCCTTCCTCACCACCAAGGCCTGCGTCAAGCACATGTACCAGCAGAATTCGGGCGCGCTCATCTATATGGGCTCGGTGCACAGCCATGAGGCCTCGCCGCTGAAGGCTGCCTATGTGGCGGCGAAGCACGGCCTGCTTGGCCTCGCCCGGGTGATGGCCAAGGAGGGCGCCAAGCACAAAGTGCGCTCGAATGTCATCTGCCCGGGCTTCGTCAAGACCCCTCTGGTGGAGAAGCAGATTCCCGAGCAGGCCGCGGAACTCGGCATCAGCGAGGAGCGCGTGATCAAGGAGGTGCTGCTCGCCGAGACCGTCGACCACCAATTCACCACGGTCGAGGATGTCGCCGAGGTCGCGCTGTTCCTTGCCGCGTTCAAGACCAACGCGTTGACCGGTCAGTCGATCTGCGTCAGCCATGGCTGGCATATGAGCTAGCCTGCTGCTACCAATCGCGGCGACCCGAGTAGAGAAGGACCCCCCATGGACAACATCAAACCGCTATTCACCGCAACCGCCACCGTCACTGGCGGCCGCAACGGTCACGCCCAGTCGAACGATGGCGCGGTCGCGGTCGATCTCTCGGTGCCGAAGGAGATGGGCGGCCCCGGCAAGCCTGGAACGGCCACGCCAGAGCACCTGTTCGCGGTCGGTTATGCCGCCTGCTTCGGCGGCGCGCTCGATCTCGTCGCCAAGCAGCACAAGCAGGATGCGAGCAAGGCGAAGGTGACTTGCGCGGTTTCGATCGGGCCGCGCGACGGTGGCGGCTTTGGTCTCGCGGTGAAGATGCGCGTCGAGGACAAGAGCCTGCCGCAAGCCGAGCTCGCGAGCCTCGTCAAGGAAGCGCATGAGAAGATTTGCCCCTATTCGCACGCCACGCGGGGCAATGTCGACGTGACATTCGACGTTGTCGGCGGCTAGCTGAACTAGCCCTTCTTCAGGGGCGGAAGCGGCAAGGATTCGTAGACGTCTTTGATCACCTGCTTGAACTGGATCCAAGCCCGCCGCGCCATGCCCTTAGGGCTGCCCCATTCGTAAGAACCCGTAGCCGGAAGAAATTTAGCGGCGGGAGAGCTGCTCTAGGCGCTGTTGCATGGCCGTGAGCTCAGCCTTCAGCTTGGCGATCTCATCCTCGTTCGGCTTGCCATTCGTCGCCGGCTTGGCCTCGGTCTTTTCGCCCTGCGCTTCAGCGGCCGTGCCTATTGCGGTTGAACCGTCGGGCTTCGTGAACGGGGTGAACAGGCCAAGCGCCCGCTCGAACGCGGCGAAATTCTTGCGCACCTGCTCCTGCATCGCCTCGAATGCGGCGGTGCCGAAGGTGTGGGCGAATCGACGGCGATATTGCTCCTGCTGACGGGTGAGCGAATCGAGACTGAACTCGAGATAGCTCGGCACCAGCTTCTGCATGCTGTCGCCATAAAAGCGGATCAACTGCCGCAGGAAGCCAATTGGCAGGAGGTTCGTGCCCCTGCTTTCCTGCTCGACGATGATCTGTGTCAGGACCGAATGGGTCAGGTCTTCGCCGGTTTTGGCATCGTAGACGACGAAGTCGCGCTCGCCCCTTACCATTTCGGCCAGGTCCTCGAGCGTCACATAGGTGCTTGTGTCGGTATTGTAGAGTCGGCGGTTCGCGTATTTCTTGATGATGACCGGCCGGCTCTCCTGTTCGGCGTCCCTTGCCACGTGTCTATCGCTCCCACGCCTTGGGCGCCCGCCCAAGGTTGCTTCATGCCGCAACTGCGAAATCAGTAGCACGTTCTTTGTGCGCAGCACCAGAGGCTTTGCCGGGAGCCTTAACAGGGCCCCAACCGTAGGCTTCCATTGCAAGAATCACTACGTTATGACCTTGGGACCCGTGGGAAGTGGAGCGAAGCATGAACGAGCAAGACATTGTCATCGTCAGCGCGGCGCGGACGCCGGTTGGCTCCTTTAACGGCTCGCTGTCGAGCCTGCCGGCGCATGCCTTGGGCGAGGTCGCTATCAAGGCCGCGCTGGAGCGCGCCAAGGTCGATCCGGCCGACGTTGATGAAGTGATCATGGGTCAGGTGCTGACCGCAGGCCAGGGTCAGAACCCCGCGCGTCAAGCCGCGATCGCCGCCGGCGTGCCGAAAGAGGCCACTGCCTGGGGCGTCAATCAGG
>JBAUOI010000031.1:0-3226 GCA_049579665.1 Methyloceanibacter sp. | reverse complement strand
CTCGGCCGTCAAGCAGGTGGCCAGCGGGCGCTTCGGCGTGACCAGCGAGTACCTGGTCAACGCGGACGAGCTGCAGATTAAGATGGCCCAGGGCGCCAAGCCCGGCGAGGGCGGCCAGCTCCCCGGCCACAAGGTCGACGCCGTTATCGCCAAGGTGCGCCATTCGACACCGGGCGTCGGGTTGATCTCCCCGCCCCCGCATCACGACATCTCTTCGATCGAGGACCTGGCGCAGCTGATCTACGACTTGAAGAACGTCAACCCGGCCGCAGACGTCAGCGTCAAGCTGGTGAGCGAGGTCGGCGTCGGCACGGTCGCGGCCGGCGTGTCCAAGGCGCGCGCCGATCATGTCACCATCGCCGGCTTCGAAGGCGGCACGGGCGCCTCTCCGCTCACCTCGATCAAGCATGCCGGTTCACCCTGGGAGATCGGCCTCGCCGAGACCCAGCAGACGCTCGTGCTCAATCGCCTGCGCGGCCGCATCGCCGTGCAGGTCGATGGCGGCGTGCGCACCGGCCGCGACGTGGTGGTGGGCGCTCTGCTCGGCGCCGACGAGTTCGGCTTTGCCACCGCACCGCTGATCGCCGCCGGCTGCATCATGATGCGCAAATGCCATCTGAACACCTGCCCAGTCGGCGTCGCCACGCAGGATCCGGTGCTGCGCGCCAGATTCCAGGGCAAGCCGGAGCACGTCATCAACTTCTTCTTTTTCGTCGCCGAGGAAGTGCGGGAATACATGGCCGCGCTCGGCTTCCGCAGCTTCGCCGAGATGATCGGCCAGACCGAAATTCTCGATAAGAGCCAGGCGATCGACCATTGGAAGGCCAAGGGCCTCGATTTCGCCCGCATCTTCCATAAGCCGGAGGTGCCACCCGAGGTCGCCGTCCACAATTCCGAGCGGCAGGACCACGGCCTCGACAAGGTTCTAGATCGCCAGCTGATCGAGCTCGCCCGCGAGGCGATCGAGGAGAAGAAGCCCGTCAAGCTCGATCTACCGATCAGGAACTTGAACCGCACCGCTGGCGCCATGCTGTCGGGCGAGATCGCCAAGCGTTATGGCCATGTCGGCCTGCCCGAGGACACCATCTGGGTCAGCTTCAAGGGCTCTGCCGGGCAGAGCTTCGGCGCCTGGCTCGCGCATGGCGTGACGCTCGACCTCGTCGGCGAAGGCACCGACTATGTCGGCAAGGGCCTGTCAGGCGGGCGCATCATCGTCAGGCCGCCGGCGAACTCGGCCATCGTGCCGGAAAAGTCGATCATCGTCGGCAACACGGTGCTCTACGGCGCCATCTCCGGCGAGTGCTATTTCCGCGGCATCGCTGGCGAGCGCTTTGCCGTGCGCAACTCAGGCGCCATCGCCGTGGTCGAGGGCACCGGCGATCATGGCTGCGAATATATGACTGGCGGCGTCGTGGTGGTGATCGGCCCGACCGGACGCAACTTTGCCGCCGGCATGTCGGGCGGCATCGCCTATGTGCTCGACGAGGAAGGCGATTTCGAGCGGCGCTGCAACCTTGCCATGGTCGATCTGGAGCCGATCCCGAGCGAGAACCAGGTGATGGAGCGGAGCCGCCACCAGACTGGCGACCTCGAAAGCCACGGCCTTGTCGATGTGACCGACATGACCCGCTTCGACGAGGAGCGGCTCTATCAGCTGATCGAGAACCATCTCCACTACACCGGCTCGACCCGCGCCAAGGCGATCCTCGACGATTGGGTGAGCTATCTGCCGAAATTCGTCAAGGTGATGCCGGTCGAATATCGCCGCGCCTTGGAAGAGATGGCGCGTCGGCAGTCGGTCGACAAAGCGGGTCTCGGCGAGATCGAGATCGGCTTGCGCGGCAACGGCGGCAACGGCAAGTAATCCTCAACGCGAAGGAGCCAAGATGCCTGGAGAAAGGCGCCAGGCGGCGACTTTGCCGTGCGAGGACGGGCGGCGCTTGACGGAGGGAGGCTGACGGTGACTACTTGGATGGCCGCCCACCAGCGGCAGTTTGGGCCAAGAGCATGGGTTTAATGGGCAAGATCACGGGCTTTCTCGAGATCGAACGCGAGGACCGGACCTACGAGCCGGCTTCCGATCGCGTTCGCCATTACCGCGAGTTCGTCATCCCGCCGAGCGGGGCGGAGATCAGCCGCCAGGCGGCGCGCTGCATGGATTGCGGCATCCCCTATTGCCACACCGGCTGCCCGGTGAATAACCAGATCCCGGACTGGAACGACCTCGTCTATCACTCCGACTGGGAGGTGGCGGCGCAGAACCTTCACTCTACCAACAACTTCCCCGAAGTGACGGGCCGCATCTGCCCGGCGCCGTGCGAGGCCGCCTGCACGCTCAACATCATCGACGTCCCCGTCACCATCAAATCAATCGAATGCGCGATCGCCGACAAGGCCTTCGACGAAGGCTGGGTCACGGCTGTGCCGCCGGAGTCCAAGACCGGCAAGCGGGTCGCGGTCATCGGCTCCGGGCCTGCGGGCCTCGCCGCGGCGCAGCAACTCGCCCGCGCCGGCCACGACGTGCATGTCTATGAGAAGAACGCCTATCCCGGCGGGTTGCTCCGCTACGGCATCCCCGATTTCAAGATGGAGAAGTATATCGTCGAGCGCCGCGTCAAGCAGATGGAGGCCGAGGGCGTCACCTTCCATTGCAATGTCCATGTCGGCCGCGATCTCTCCGTCAAGAAGCTGGAGCGCGACTATGACGCCGTGCTGCTCGCGGGCGGCGCGGAACAGCCGCGCGACCTTGCCGTGCCCGGGCGCGAGCTCGCCGGTATCCATTTCGCCATGAACTTCTTGCCGCAGCAGAATCGCCGCGTGTCCGGCGAGCCGCAAGGCGACGTCGCGCCGATCCTGGCCGAGGGCAAGCAGGTGGTGGTGATCGGCGGCGGCGACACCGGGTCGGACTGCATCGGCACCTCCTTCCGCCAGGGCGCGGTCTCGGTCGCACAACTCGAGATTCTGCCGCAGCCGCCGGAGAAGGAGAACAAGGAGCTCACTTGGCCGAACTGGCCGCTCAAGCTGCGCACCTCGTCGAGCCAGGCCGAAGGCGCCGCGCGCGATTTCGCCGTCGCCACCACGAGGTTCCTCGGCTCGAACGGCAAGGTCGAGCAGCTCGAATGCATCCGCCTCGACGGCCAGTTGAAGCCGATGCCGGGCAGCGAATTCACCATTCCGGCCGACCTCGTGCTGCTGGCCATGGGCTTTTTGCATCCCGTGCAGGACG
>JBAUOI010000030.1:0-6240 GCA_049579665.1 Methyloceanibacter sp. | reverse complement strand
TCGACACGCCGTCGCTTAAGCGGTCGCACAGCGATACCGCGATCAGCGGCGACTTGCCATCGCCGTAAGGGTCGGGCTTCAGCCGGTATTCGGTGACGAAGGTCTCGACCACGCTGTCCTCGACCATCAGCGAATAGTCGAGCACCGACATCTCGGCCATGCCGCCGTCGGCGTGGCGCGCGTCGATATAGGTGCGGAACAGCGAATATTGCTCCGAGCTCGGCGACGGCGACATGCGGGTGGCGACGAGATCGGAATTGACGCGGGCAATGCGCCTCAGCGAGCGCCGCGGCACGAACTCATCGACCAGGATGCGCACCGGCACGCAGGCCGAGCAGGCGTCACAATAGGGCATATAGGCGATGTTCTGGCTGCGCCGGAACCCGCCCTTCAGGAGATTGTCGATCAGGAAGCGCGGCTTGTCGCGGGTGAGATGGGTGAACAGCTTCCGCTCGAGCCGGCCAGGGAGGTAGGGACAGGGCTGCGGCGCCGTGATGTAGAATTCTGGAAAGTTGCTCTTATGCTCTGTCACGTGCCACCGACCGGAATCGAATCCGAACCGTCTCACCGCAAGCTTAGTGGATCGAAGGCCGCGAATGCAATCCGGCACAAGTGCCGCACGGCCAAAGAATCCGCCGCAAATTTAGAATGATTCGGGATTAGCGCCGGTTCACCACCACAACGCCCGCGAGAATGTCGTGCAGGCAGCGCTTGCGCGGGTCGAAAAACGCCCAAAGTAGGATCGGGCCGAACACCACCAGCGAGAACCAGAACAAGAGGGCATGGAAGGCCGCGACCAACGGGCTGACCTTACCGCCGAACCACATCTTGACTTCGAGCCCCATCATCCTCTGACCGATGGTCGCCGAGTTCGGTCCGCCAATCGTGAGCGCGTTGTAGCCGAGGCCGACGGCAGGAAACACGATGCCGAACAGGAGCCAAGCCAGCCCGAGCGTGATAATGCCGAGCAGCGCCACGACGATATAGGCGACCACCGTCAGAACGAGGATGATGATGGCGTCGACGATGAAGGCGAGCGAGCGCTTGCCAATCACGCCGGCAAAAAGCTGCGGCTGCGCCACGGAATCGTAGGCGTGCGGCTGGTCGGTGAAATCTCTCCCGGTCCGCGGTGGCAGAGTGCGTTGCTCGCTCATCTGGTCTCCCATTGGGCCAAGGGATGCAAGCCTGGCCAGTCCACATGCTAAATGGTGATTGTCGTCGGGCGAGACAAGAATGCCGCACCATGCTGCCGCCTGCGACGCCTTGAAATCGGGCGGGCAGTATTACCGCACAGGTTGCCGAGCCCATGCCAACAGGATAAAAATTTCGCCCGGGTTGCGCGGGAACCAAGCTAGCGGGGATGCATCTATGCAAAGACCAGTTGTGTTGCTCGGGTTAGTTGCCCTTTTCGCTGCCTGCCCCGCCTGGCAGAAGGCCGTCGCGGCTTGCGACGGTCCGGAAACCATCTTCGAGGACAAGTTCGCCGACGACGCCGGCGGCTGGCCGCTCAAAGAGACGATCGAGGTGAAGGACGGCTTGTTCATCTTCAAGCTCCCGCCCGACGACATGCAATCCAATCTGAACGTCACCTTCACCGTGAAGGACGCTGATATCTGTTCCGAGACAGTATGGCCGAACGACGAGCAATCGATGCTGGGCGCGGGGCTCCTGTTCTGGGGCGAGGACAACCGCACCTATTTCCAGTTTGGCATCCTCAACAACGGCAAGTTCTGGATCGCGCGCAAGCAGGACGGCAAATGGCTGGGCACCATCGCCGCCAATGTCGATTCGAGCGCGATCAACAAGGAGCCCGGTGCCGCCAACGTCCTGCGCGTCAAGACCAACGGCAACAGCGTCACCTTCTTCATCAACGATACGAAAGTGCGCGAGCTGCGCGGCCAGGCGCCGAAGACCGACTGGCGCTTCGGCCTCTCAGGCGACAATTTCGACAAGCAGAAAGATGCGAAGGTCGTCTTCAAGACCGTGAAGGTGACGAATTAGGGCCGGTCGCGGAACTCGACATTCACAATGACTCCGTCATGCCCGGCCGAAGTGCCGGGCATCCACGAATTGCTTCCTTGCAGAAAAGACGTGGATGGCCGGGACAAGCCCGGCCATGACGGGCCTATGCCTTTGTTCGCAAGCGCCGTGCAACATCGCGCGCGAAATAAGTGAAAATGGCGTCGGCGCCGGCGCGCTTGCAGGCAATCAGGCTCTCCAGCATGACACGCTCTCTGTCGAGCCAGCCGCGCTCTGATGCGGCCATCAGCATCGAATATTCGCCGGAGGTCTGATAGACGAAGGTCGGCAGCTTGAACGCCTGCTTCACCCGCCAGACGATGTCGAGATAGGCAAGTCCCGGCTTCACCATCACCAGGTCGGCGCCCTCCGCGATGTCGAGGGCAACCTCGCGCAGCGCCTCGTCGCCATTGGCGGGATCCAGCTGGTAGCTGCGCTTGTCGCCTTTCAGCATCGAGGACGAGCCCACCGCGTCGCGGAACGGTCCGTAGAACGCCGAGGCATATTTCGCCCCGTAAGCGAGCAACTGGGTGTTGGTGAAGCCGTTCGCCTCGAGCGCCGCCCTGATCGCGCCGATCCTGCCGTCCATCATGTCCGACGGCCCGAGGATGTCGCAGCCGGCCTCGGCTTGCACCAGGGCCTGATTGATCAGCACCTCGACGGTCTTGTCGTTGTCGATCTCGCCGCCGATCATGAGGCCGTCGTGGCCGTGGCTCGTATACGGATCGAGCGCCACGTCGCAGATGATGCCGATCTCCGGCACCTCTTGCTTAATGGCGCGCACCGCCCGGCACACGAGATTGCCCGGATTGAGCGCCTCGCTCGCCTCATCATCACGCAGCGAAGCATCGGTATTGGGGAACAGGGCGATCGCTGGCAGCCCGAGCGTGGCGGCTTCTTCCGCCGCCTTGACCGCGAGGTCGACCGAGAGCCGCTCGACACCCGGCATGGCGGCGATCGGCGTGTGCGTGCGCGTCCCCTCGATGAGGAAGATCGGCCAGATCAGATCGTCAGCGGTGAGCGTCGTCTCGCGCACGAGCCGCCGCGACCAGTCGGCGCGCCGATTCCGCCGCATCCGCGTCGCGGGGTAACCCGACCTCGCCGCAGCTTCAGCCTTGCCGCCGGCGCGCTTCGCCCACTCGGTCCGTAACGATACTGTCTTGTCTTTAGGAGATACCACTTCGTTTCGCCGTGCTCACTGACCCAAGATCGGCCGCAAGCTACCACTCCGCGCCGTAAAGCTCCAACGCCTCTCGGCTGACATGGTTTGCCGTTTTCCGCGGACCTATTCGCAGAAGGCCGTCTTCCGGCGCGCCTTCATGTCGAAATGGAAATGGTCCTTATGGGCCGCGTTGGCCGCCGGCCCCAGCACCGTGCCGAAGGTGTGACAGGCGTCGTCATGCACCACCTTCACGAACTCGCCCTTAAGCTCGGCTCGCGACTGCGCTTCGGGCGCAGTGGTTTCGGCGGGCGGCGTGGGAGGCGGCGTCTTCGCTACAGCCGTCGGCACCACAAAGGGATTGGTCTTGGCCTTGGTCGTTACGGCAAAGGGATTCGTCTCTGCGCTGGCCTTGGCCTGAGTGACTTCCGCGACCTCAATCTCGGCGTTCGCAGTCTGAGGGGGAGTCACCGATCCCGTGGTTTCGGTGGACGCCTTCACCACGCGGGGCCAGTTCGCCAGCACGGTCAACGTCTCTCCCGACTCGAACACGAATTCGGAAATATCGAGCGCATTGGCTAGCGCATGCTCGCTGAGCGGCGTGGTCTCGCCGCCATAGCGGTTGCGGCAAGCATAGGAGGTGGCGTTGTGCAGCTTGACGACTTGCGTGCCAAGCATGGCCTTGGCATGCGGCTGGAGCGTCTTGCCGATCCAACTCGCGACTCCGCTGGCGAGGGCACAAGTCATGGTCGCTGGAGGTTCGATCGCCACCCCGCCGATCGACTTGACCAGGATCGGCGCCGGCGCGCCGCAGATGCCCTCTTTCAGCGGGGGCAGCGGCTCATAGTCGAGCGTGACGCCGGAAAGCACCTTCGTGCAATCGAGCTTCGCGGCGGCGACTTGATCGTCGCTCCACGCCACGCTTGGCCGATCGCCCGGAAGCGCCGGCGTCGCCGCCGGCTGTTCCGCCGTCGCCGGCGTCTTGGCGCGGAATGGATTGCGGTCGGGCGCAGACGGTGCATCGCCGGTCTCCGCCTGCGCGTAAACGGGAAGCGCGACGAGAGCCGCGAAACCGATCCGGGCAAGCAGGTTGAGCATCGTGCTTCTATCCAGTTCGCAGTTTGGGAAGCTTGTGGTTTCGGCGATTGGGTGCTAGCTGCCCCGGGCCTTTGTGAGGACAAGCAGGCCTTTTCAAGGCAAAGCTTGCATTGCGGGCCTTACCAAAGGCTTCGTTTGCGCAACATCGATTTGAGGCATTGGCGTGTCGGAAGCGCTTGGCATCACCTTCGAGGAGATCGATCGAGCCGGAGTGGTAACGCTCAACCGGCCCGCCAGATTAAACGCGCTCAACCGGGAAATGTTCGAGGCCTTGAGCGCGCATTATCGCAAGTGGGCGCCGAACCCGCAGATCTACGGCGTGGTAATGCAATCCTCGCACCCCTCGGTGTTCTCGAGCGGCGGCGACCTGAAGGTGCTCCAGGAATGGAGCGAGCAGGGCGCGCAGGGCGCGATCCGCGAGTTCTATCGCGCGGCTTACACCCATGTCTGGGTGCTCGATAAGTTCATCAGGCCCAACGTCCCTCTGATCAACGGCCTCGCTCTCGGCGGCGGCATCGGCATCAGCCTCTACGGTACGCATTGCGTGGCGGGGGAGGGCTATCGCTTCGGCATGCCGCAAGTGGGCATCGGTTTTCTTCCCGACATTGGCGGCACCTATTTCCTGCCGCGCATGCTGGGCTGGACCGGACTCTATCTTGCCTTGACCGGACGCATCATCGGTCCCGCCGAGGCCTATCGCCATCGCCTGGTCAGCCACTGCGTGCCCGCCGCGCATTTCGGTGTGATCAAGGATGCGCTTCGCGACAACCATCCGATCGACCGGCTGCTCGACGGTTTGCATAGAGACCCGGGCGAGGGCGAGCTCGTACGGCATACCCCGCTGATCGACCGCATCTTCTCGCGCGGCTCGGTCGAGGCGATCCTCGAAGGGCTCGATTCCGAGCAGGGCGAGGATGAGGATGAAGCCTTCGCGCGCGAAACGGCGACAGAGATGCGCAAGAAATCGCCCACCTCGCTCAAGGTCGCCTTCGGTCAATTCGAGCGCGGCAAGTCGTTGGGCCTGGCGAACGCGCTGAAACTCGAATTCCGCCTGGCCTCCCATCTGATCGGCAGCCACGACTACCGCGAGGGTGTCGCCGCCCGCATCGCGGGAAACGGCCGCGTGCCCGATTGGGAGCCGGCAACGCTCGCCGACGTCGATGACGGGGCTATAGAGCGCCTGTTCACGACCCCTGCCGAGGACGAGCTGGAGTTCAAAGAGCTGACTCCCGGCCTGTAATCGGCGGGAATCCGCCAAGATCACCGAAACTTAATGCTAGAATTTCATGCAATCTTAAGCGTCTCGCTTAAGCGGATTTTAGGTTGCTTCGCCTACAGTCATCATCAAGTTGGGGATTAACAACAACTAACGAGGGTAGGCGATGAGTGTAGCCCTGGATCTAGGGAAGCATGCGGCTGTTGACGAGGCGGAAGACCTCAAAGGCCGCTATCTTGTTTCACTGAAACTCATCGAGCGGCTGCATCGGTTGCTGCTCGATGTCATCAAAGACGAATTCGAGCGCCTCGGCCGTGCCGATGTGAATAGCGTGCAGGCTCTGCTGCTCTACAACATCGGCGACGCCGAGCTGACCGCAGGCGAGCTCACCAGCCGCGGTTATTATCTCGGCTCCAACGTCTCCTACAATCTGAAGAAGCTGGTCGATGCCGGTTACATCAACCACCAGCGCTCGACCACCGACCGCCGGTCGGTGCGCGTGCGGCTGACCGAGAAGGGCCAGGAAGTGTGCAAGGTGGTGAACGAGCTTTATCACCGCCAGCTCAAGTCCTTGCAGCACGTCGGCGGGCTCGCTCCCAACGACCTCGAAACGCTCAACAAGGCTTTGATCCGGCTCGAGCGCTTCTGGACCGACCAGATCCGCTACCAACTGTAATCTCCCACACATTCTCGTGCCTGAGCGCCCCGGTGAAGCGATGCTTCCCGGGGGCTTTGTTTTGGACAAGGG